>NZ_JBIQNW010000004.1:57400-67781 GCF_047228265.1 Nostoc sp. UIC 10607
CATCGCTGTACCTTCCTTGTGAATTGTAGAGGAGTGCCAAATTGTTCAGGCTAGTTGCCACATCGGGGTGTTCATCCTCCAGCAGACGTTTTGTCATCGCCAAAGCTTCGATGTACAAAGGTTCGGCATCGCTGTACCTTCCCTGTGAATCGTAGAGGAATGCCAAATTGTTCAGGCTACTTGCCACATCGAGGTGTTCATCCCCAAAACGTTTTCTAGCAGCTGATAAACATTGTTCAGACCAAGGTAAGGCTTGGGCGTAAGCTCCTTGTCCTTTGTAAAATCTACTTAAGCTTGTAAAAGGCCATATTAAATCATCATCACTTAACCAAGCTTGGTAAACTGTGGCAGCTTCCCCAAGGTGAGGGATGGCAAGAGTTGCTTGAGCAATTTCTTTCAATGTGGGTGTCTGAGGAATATCCTTGGCTACGGCTCCCATTGCTTGACAATAGCCGTGCTTGAGTTCATCTGCTTCAGCTAACTCTTCTAACTTGTCACTCAAGAATTGTCGAATCAGCTGATGCAGTTGGTAAGTTTCTTCTCCAGTGCGCTGAAGTAAACTCAGATTCACTAGGTAATCATCTCTGACATCTTCTAAATCTTCTGAGTCTTGGTTGGGTAAACACCTTTCCACTAAATACCAAGGAATTGGAGCTAGAGCAAAAATACTGAGCAAACACCCCAAATTTTGGGCTTGGTTATCTAGTTCCTGCCAACTTAATTCAAAAGCAGCAACAACTTCTCGTTGTGCTGTCATTTCTGCCGATGGCTCTTGCATTGAACGATGTGTTAGCAGCTTATCTGCTAATCTTTGCCGCATTTTAGCTAGAGAGACATCCGGTTTCCGTTGTAAATATCGCGCTACTAACTCTAAACCTAAAGGCAAAAATCCTAAATCAGCACAGAGTTGTTTTGCTTGGTGTAGTTCCCTTTGTATACGCTCATCCCCAACAAAGGAAACTAACAATTCCAAAGCAGCTACTTCCTCTAACACTTCTAAGCATAACCGCTCAAAAGACTGCCCCAACCACTGTTGCCGTGTGGTTATGAGTATTTTAAACCTTGGCTCACTTGGCGGTAGGTAGGGTTTTACCTGCTCATATTTACTAACATCATCGAATACTAACAGTACATCCCCTGTTTGCCATTGCGGCCAGATGTAATTAATTTGAGTTAGTAAATCCTCATCCTCTGGTAGCGGCAAACCTAACTTGGCTCTAGCAAACGCCACAATCTGAATTCCCAAATCTTCATCCCTCACCCGCAACCAGCAAACCCCGCCTGGGTATGTGGCTTTCTGCCAATGATGTTGAGCATATTGCAGCGCTAGTTCACTTTTGCCGATACCACCCATGCCAGTAACAGTAGTAATGGCGACTCGTTGCGTTTGCTGCAACTGTTGGTGTAGCGTTGCAAGTGCTTGTTCTCGTCCGACAAACTTTTTAACGCCACTGCGGGGAAGATTTTGTGGTGAAGTGAGCGTTCCTACACGATACTCTTCTCTATCTCCATCCCAATTTTGCTTATATAAATAGATGGGAGCTTGGTTTTTGTTTAATTGCTCCAAACGCTGTTTAACTTGTTCGGCAATTATTTTCATATTCGGCGGAAAAATTTCAGTAGATGCTTCCTCTAAAGCCTCCCGCACTGCTTGAGAAAAGTATCCTGTTTTATTTTCAGAATTTACCTGAGCTTTTTCTCCTTCGCGCGCAGCCAGTAACACAAAATGTTGAGCATCTGTCCTTGGCTGACCACTCAAAAAAGCTTTGCCACCTAAGTTAGTTGGTCTTCCCTTTGACTCTAAAACATAATTGGCACAGGCATCAATAATACAAATATGATTACGAATCTGAAATTTGTCGGAACCCAGCAAAACTAATAAAGAATTAAAATCTAAGTTCTGCCAATTCTGTTTATTTGCATCAGCACAAAGCAACCGACGCTCTCGTTCTGAGGTAATCAAACCATGTCCCGCCCAAAAAATGTAGAGTAAATCCCCCGACTTTGGGGATAAAAAGTTAGTCACAATGTCGGAGATATTTTGCTCTGTTGCTAACTCTACATTTAACCCACATTCCCCAATTAACTGATGATTTTCTTCCAGTGCTGATAAACATAACCGGATATTCTCCTTCGGTACACCATGTAGATGCAGCCAATGAGCAAATTTCAACGCGTCATCGGCTGGCCCCCCACCCGTCACATTCCAAGCAGATTCGTGGTACTTTTCAATACCCACAATTAAGCCAAATGTCCGCTCAGGTTTAGCCATCAACTGCATGATGACCTAGCCTCTCACGTTATGAGGAATTACACATAAGAGATCGCCCAACCTACTTAAAAAGGGGGCTTTTAGCGTTTCTCCTACGGTGTACACACAAGTCTGAAGTAGTTTAAAAAGCTGGTTTTTACCCCACCCTAACCCTCCCCTTGGAAAGGGGAGGGAACTAGATTTCCGGCTTCTCCCCTTTCCAAGGGGGGATTGAGGGGGGTAATTCGACTTGTCTGCACACCTTAGCCTTGTATAGGAGAGGTTTGGAGTGGGGTTTTCTAGATACCGTAAAAAGTAAACCATTATGGCAACCTCGAAATAATCGCCTCCCAGGTTTTGGCATTTGTCCAATAAGCACCGTGGGACCGGGGAAACGGTTGTCTGCTATCCACTCGCACATCCTGCACGCGCTCAGGGAAAATTTTATTACCCACGTAACTGAGAAAATCGCGTAAATCGTAGATATTCAACCATTGCGGGAAATGCTCTGGCAATAACTGCCCATATTCTAAGCTGTAGAGGGCGTTAATCTCATATAAAAATGGTGCTTGGGAACCAACTGTTACCAATAATTCCACCTGAGACAACTGCTGCTGCACTAGCAAATCTACACAAGCGATACCTCCCAAGCTATGGGCGATTAAAACCACTGGCGGTTCTGCTTGGGCAATTTGTTCTTGGATAAACCCCCTGATTTTTTCACCCCGTGTCTGATACAACAAAATATCACCAGGCATAGGGGAAATTTTATCAGTTAGCTCAAGGCGGTTTCCTCTGACATAATTTGTTCCGCCGTGCTGTGCTAGTTCAACAAATGGCTTTAATAACCAGCTACCCAATCCTAACTCCGCCTCTCCCAAAGCCAGAGTTAGCAATTCCACAACTTTATCTCGCAATTGGGCATCGGTGAGTATGGGGGGAAATTTTTCTTGCTGTTCGCTAATAAACATTGCTTGAGCCACAACTGCTCTAGCTATTGGTGCATAATATTCACTCAAATCAGATTCGGAAACTGTGAGCAACGCCTGTTCATACGGTTCACTGCGAATCACAACCTCTCGTGCTGGCTCAAATACCTCTGCAATTCCCGCCTCTTGCAACTTAGCTTGCAGTTGAGATGCCGGAGTGAGACTGGCTACACGAGATTGTAAAACATCCCCTGGTTCTTCCCCAAAGGGATTTCCTGACTCAATCGGTTTCAAGGACAACAGCCGCAATTCATACAAAGGATCGCGGTATAATTGCCCCCACAATACAATATCTGCGTCTTCTTCTCCTTGAGATAAAGCCAGTGTCGCATTCTCCAAGGGTACTGATGCCCGATTATCATTGAACTTTGCACCTAATACACCCCAAAGGCAGGGAGAAACTTTGATATCAGGACGTTGGGCGTGAATCTTTTGCTCAATTATCTGAAACGTTTCGTTGTATTCTCGTTCCCTAATGCCTGTGCCATGTACAAATATTACGGTAGTCACAATAATTCGTAATTTATAATTCGTAATTCGTAATTTTTACCCCATACCTGAGTTAGGAGCTTGAAATAATGATACTACGCGTTTTTATATTTCCATTGATGAATCAAGAGGCTTGTACCTATTTAATTACGAATTACGAATTACGAATTACGAATTACGAATTATCGCTTGGTTTATTAAATACTTCTAAAATCTGGCGGCAAATTTGTTTGAGCTTATCCTCGATTTCATCAGAAGGCGAAGATGCACCGACAACACTCCAGTTTTCTACCGTAGAAAGTCGCCACGCTTCACCGCGATGATCGAATCCAGCTACCTCTACACCGATCGCACGGCGGGAATTATTGATGGGATCTTGATAAAATCGGATTTGAATTAAAATACTGCGACTTCGCCAAGATTTGCTGATACCAGGAAAGTGAAAGCCAATATCTATAGAATCTGGATCGACTAACTCCCTGGTTTCCGGGTCATTTTTCCAGGGTTTGAGATCAGATTTGGCATCAGGAAACTCGAATTTGAACAAATTAACCACCGTAGCAATGTTGCTGGCGAGTTCAAGGTTCGTTGCCTGTTCAGCTGCGTTCACTAAAAAACACTCCTATTTTGCGTCGGCATCTTCCGGGATGTGAAGACAGAAAAACCGCCAGAAGGCTTATCTTATTGGTGTTTCAGCTTATCAAGACCTTTGAGATTTAGCAACTCTAAATCATACTTCCCTAACAATCCTGGTTACTAGACAGTTACCAAAAATCGCTTCTTGTTGGGATGGGTAACACCTATTAAGTAATTGTACTTAAAAATTCCTCAAAAGCAGATGAAACTCTGCCGTTTGTAAAAAATATCGAGATTTTCTGCAAAATCCTTGGCTGACAGGAACGATAAATTACGCTAGCGATCTAAAATGACACTGTGAATCGGCAAAAAAACAGTAATCAATTTCAATGTATGGCGCGTCAACGCTCGATTTTTTCATTTTTCCTAGTATTATTGGCCACATTCCTCATTAGTTGTGGCGGCCCTAGTGTCACGGTGGCACCTCCAACTTACACAGCAACGCAACTTGAAAGAATTCAAGCATACGTTCCTGAAATTCAGGCTGTGCGCGATCGCTCACAAGAGTTGAAAAGCCTGATCCAAAAAGGTGATTGGATCAATGTGCGTAACTTTATACATGGGCCCATCACAGAAGCAAGGCTGAACCTGACTTATGTCACTCCCAACCTTCTGCCCAAAGACCAACCCGCAGCACGTAAGATAACGCGAGATTTGTTTAACGACCTGGTTAAACTTGATAAAGCTACTAGTGCTGGCAATCCTCAAGTTGCCCTGAGTAACTCCCAAGCTGCTTTCGCAGACATTGACAAATTCCTCGATCTGCTTCCTAAAACAGAAGAGAGTTAAGAGTTAGGAGTTAGGAGTTAGGAGTTAGAATTTTTAACTTCTAACTCCTAACTTTTTATTTTAAGCACAAGTCATGAATGTAGTTATTATCGGTTGTGGTGTAGTTGGGGCTGCGATCGCCTATGAACTTAGTCAAGTAAAAGGGCTAAAAATCACAGTTTGCGATCGGCAACCACCAGCACAAGCTTCTACGGGTGCTGCACTCGGCGTTTTGATGGGCGCAATCAGCCAAAAAATCAAAGGCAAAGCTTGGCAGATGCGGCAAACTAGCATCCAACGCTATGAAACTTTGATTCCTGAACTAGAAGCTTTAACAGGTCGCAAAATCCCTTTTAATCGCCAGGGAATTCTCATGCTTTTGTCTGATTCATCCCCAGACCGGATCTCAGCATGGGAAAAGCTAATAGAAATTCGCCACACTCAAGGCTGGCATTTAGAAATATGGGACACTGTTAAACTCCAGAATATCTGTCCTCAAATTAATAACGAAAAAATTACTGGTGCTGTCTATTCTCCCCAAGACCGCCAACTCGATCCAATTGCTCTCACATTAGCTTTAGTTGAGGCTGCCCAGCAAAATGGTGTAACTTTCAAATTTGGCGTGACTGTTTTGGATGCCCAAGCCTCACCAGATGAATCTTCTCCCCAATTTTGCAATCAACTTGAGACGACAGAAGGAAAAATAACCGCAGATTGGTTTGTAATCGCAGCGGGGCTAGGTTCAACACCATTGACGGCAAAATTAAATCAGATAATTGATATCCGCCCCGTACTTGGGCAAGCGTTGCAAATGCAAGTAGGGCATCCGTTAGGCAATCCCGACTTCCAGCCGGCCATTACAGGTAACGATGTCCATATTGTTCCTGTGGGTGGTGGAGATTATTGGGTAGGCGCAACAGTGGAATTTCCCAGCAATGGCGATGAGATACCGCCAAATCAAGAACTGCTGGAATCTGTTAGAGAACAAGCGATCGCATTTTGCCCAGAGTTAGCCACAGCAACTATTCTCCGCACTTGGTCGGGGTTACGTCCCCGTCCTGAAGGACGACCAGCCCCAGTTATTGGTAAGTTGCCAGGGTTTAGTAACATCCTCCTAGCTACAGGACACTATCGCAACGGCGTTTTACTAGCACCCGCTACAGCTTATGCGATTCGTGAGATGATTATTCCTCAGGGAGTGTGGGGATGAGGGAGATGAGGGAGCAGAGAAAGCAGGGAGAGAAAGAAGAACTCATGCCCAATCCCTTTTATAAAAACATCTTTTTATCTTTGTGCCTTTGTATAAGGCTTCTACATTCAAAATCCATAGGAAAATAGCGTGTCAATAACAGAACATAAAATCAATGTAGATTCACTGGAATGGTTTTATCGGGAATCTTCACCAATTGGCAGAACTGACTTAGCGCCTGTGGTGTTGCTACACGGCTTAGTTTCACAAAGTTACAGTTGGCGTCATATTATACCTGCTTTAGGGAGTCAAGGTACAAGAGCGATCGCTCCAGATTGGATTGGTTATGGCTTTTCTGCAAAACCAGAAAAACGAGATTTTGCTTACACTCCCGATGCTTTTATTACAGCTTTAGAAGGATTTATCAGAGCTTTAGAACTTGAGCATTTTTCTTTAGTTGTCCAAGGATTTTTAGGTTCTGTAGGGCTACAATATGCCTTGCGTCATCCAGAACAAATTGCCAATTTAGCTATTTTAAATACACCAATATCAACTACTGCCAAATTACCCTGGAAAATTAAACAAATGGGTCTACCTTTGGCCGGTGAAGTAATGACCCAAGATCCCCTATTAGTTGACCGGACACTAGAAGGTGGAAGCCGTTATCGCATAGGAGATAAGGATTTAGATATTTATCGAAAACCATTTTTGAAAAGTTCTTCATCTGGGCGGAGCCTCTTATCAAGTATTCGCAATTTACAGCTTGATTCAGCAATGAAAGAAATCGAATCTGGCTTTAAAGAATGGCAACAGCCAATTCTGATTCAATGGGGGATGATTGACCCTTGGCTACCTGTAGATATTGCCGAAAAATTTGCCAATTCCGTACCAAATACCGAATTAATAAAACTTAATAACGTCGGACATTATCCTCAAGAACACTACCATGAGGCGATTTTGGAAGACCTTCTACCCTTTGTGCGTCGTAAAGATGCTCATTGACAATATACTTTTGGCAAAAATCGATATTATAAAAATGAAACCACAGATAAATACGATGATTTATCTGTGGCAAAGAAATTAATTCTGAATTTTTGCCAGAATTATAATGTTATCCCCGCCTGCATTTGTGAACTTATTATTACCATTAAAAATGGATCACAACCACAAGTAAAGGAGTTTAGGATTAATGGCTTATTCATGGTTTAAAGCCTTTCATATTGTCGGATTTGTAGTTTGGTTCGCTGGTTTGTTTTACTTGGTACGTCTTTTTATCTATCACGTTGAAGCGAACCTTGAACCTGAACCAGCAAGAACGATACTGAAAAATCAGTATCAAATTATGGAAAAGCGCCTCTACTATATCATCACTAACCCAGGAATGTTTGTGACGATCGCAATGGCCATCGGTTTAGTAAGCACTGAACCGGATATTTTAAAAGAGGGTTGGTTGCATATAAAACTGCTGTTTGTTGCTATTTTAATTGGCTATCATCATTACTGCGCTCGGCTGATGAAGAAATTAGCAGTAGATGAATGTGGCTGGAATAGTCAGCAATTACGTGCTCTAAATGAAGCACCCACAGTTATGTTAGTGGCGATCGTCCTGCTGGCTGTGTTTAAAAATAATCTACCTACAGATATCGCTGCTTGGGCTATTTTCGCCATGATTATTTTGATGGCAGTCACTATTCAACTTTACGCCAAAAAACGCAGGCAGGATAAAGAGAAATTGACGGCGCAGATAGGGCAACCACAAGAACAAAGTTAAACAAACCTCTCCCTACTTTGAACTTTAGTTCAAGTCTGTCCCTCTCCGACTCGGAGAGGGATAGGTTTTGTGTTTCACTTTAACTTGACACTTATAATAGCTGTGCTACCAATTAACCATTACCTCATCCTGGAAACGTTTTCAGTAAATCATCCCCAGGAATCACACTAGTGTAAAAAGTATATTTGCGATTAGCGACATAACGGCGGTCTTGTTTAATAATCGCCATAAACTCTCTATGTCCCTCACGAGTACGTCCCACTAAACAACCCGCACTGGCAAGGCGAATATCATTCCGGGGAAAATCAAAGCCGTAGTGTTGATTCACATAAAAATTATCACCTGTATCAAGTTTGTCGCCAGTCCGTTTAAAATCTTTGTTGAAATCTCTACAAACAGTTATATCTCCAACTTGCACTAATGCTTCGTGAGGTTCTGCTGTGCCGTGAGTACCAACAGCCCAAGCTTTGTATTGCCCAAACTGAATCCTAGCTGCTCCTTTGGAATTCATCGGTTTATAAGTGTAGTACTTCCCTGGTTCTGTAGTAGCTTCCCAATGATCTACGATTTTGGGAACACCATTTACTACTTCAATGACAATCCGCCGATCATTAAATTCGTTGGCTGCATCATTGTTGAGAGTCCAGTCTGCATTTATACCCTCTATATAAACAATGTTGTATTCTTTTGGATTGGTAAATACCTCATAATTTTTAGATAGCAAGTATTTTACAATCCTGCTGGCAATGTCATTACCAAGTTTTAAAGAGGGTTTAGGAAGATCGTCTGGTTTGGTTTCAATCAGTTTTTTGGCCGTGACTGCTCCTAAAAAGCCACTCTCTTCAGTCTTTATTAATTCTTGAAATTTTTTGAGAGATATCACAGAAATAGGGCCAAATTTACCATCGGCTGGAGGTTCTAGCAAACCTAAGCCGATTAACAATATCTGAATCTGACGAGCCAAGTCTGCATCCTCTGCGATCGCATCAAATGACCATTTTTCATCTTTTCCCAAGAAATCTTGTAGTTTCATTATGCACCTGCTTTCATTTACTTAGTTCTAAGTATAAACTTCATTTTAAAAATTGATGTTGTCTGAAACTATACTCTAGCCCGAAACAGGATGGCACAATTTTTACTATTAATTTATGATTGGGTACGCAAAAATTCACAGAGATGATACTCAAGAAAAAACTATTTATTGGGAATATATATGAAATTTCTTCCGTAATTTTTAGAAGATATACATAAAAATGATGAGTATAAAGTTGTACTGGAAGATGTGAAAAATATTCTCTGGCTGCTAGATCGCACATTGCTTCAATGCAATCCTTGACATAGGCTACATTAGTAATTAGCTCAACTCGTCGTCAGGCATCGCTTCTGTCAAACCCAAAATGACTAACGAAGAACTGCTGCAAATTATTAAACAAGCTGTCAGAGACAAGGTGGGGAAATTAGACCTTTCTGGCAAAGGCTTAAGAACGCTGCCATCGGAAATTGGGAAACTCACTAACCTGGAAACGCTCGACCTCCGCCGAAATCAACTGAGCAGTCTGCCACCAGAATTTGTCCAACTCACCAACCTGCAATTCCTTGACCTTGGCAGTAATCAACTGAGCAGTCTGCCACCGGAAATAGTCCAACTCACCAACCTGCAATCCCTCAAGGTCTACAGTAATCAACTGAGCAGTCTGCCACCAGAAATCGGACAACTCACCAACCTGCAATCCCTCAAGGTCTACAGTAATCAACTGAGCAGTCTGCCAGCAGAAATTGTCCAACTCACCAACTTGCAATCCCTCGACCTCGACAGTAATCAACTGAGCAGTCTGCCACCGGAAATAGTCCAACTCACCAACTTGCAATCCCTCAACCTTGGCAGTAATCAACTGAGCAGTCTGCCACCGGAAATCGGACAACTCACCAACCTGCAATCCCTCGACCTCAACAACAATCAACTAAGCAGTCTGCCACCGGAAATTGTCCAACTCACCAACCTGCAATCCCTCAACCTTGGCAGTAATCAACTGAGCAGTCTGCCACCGGAAATAGTCCAACTCACCAACCTGCAATCCCTCAACATCCGCAGAAATCAACTGAGCAGTCTGCCACCAGAAATCGGACAACTCACCAACCTGCAATCCCTCAAGGTCTACAGTAATCAACTGAGCAGTCTGCCAGCAGAAATTGTCCAACTCACCAACTTGCAATCCCTCGACCTCGACAGTAATCAACTGAGCAGTCTGCCACCGGAAATAGTCCAACTCACCAACCTGCAATCCCTA
>NZ_JBIQNW010000004.1:68036-313994 GCF_047228265.1 Nostoc sp. UIC 10607
ACTCACCAACCTGCAATCCCTTGACCTCCGCCGAAATCAACTGAGCAGTCTGCCACCGGAAATAGTCCAACTCACCAACCTGCAATCCCTCGACCTCAACAACAATCAACTAAGCAGTCTGCCACCGGAAATAGTCCAACTCACCAACCTGCAATCCCTTGACCTCCGCCGAAATCAACTGAGCAGTCTGCCACCGGAAATAGTCCAACTCACCAACTTGCAATCCCTCAACCTCGACAGTAATCAACTGAGCAGTCTGCCACCGGAAATTGGCCAACTCACCAACCTGCAATCCCTCGACCTCTTCAACAATCAACTGAGCAATCTGCCACCGGAAATTGGAAAACTCACCAACCTACAATCCCTCAACCTCTTCAACAATCAACTGAGCAATCTGCCACTGGAAATTGGAAAACTCACCAACCTACAATCCCTCAACCTCAGCTTCAATCAACTGAGCAATCTGCCACTGGAAATTGGAAAACTCACCAACCTACAATCCCTCAACTTCTTCAACAATCAACTGAGCAGTCTGCCACTGGAAATTAGGCAACTGCCAAACCTGAGAAAACTGGATCTTCGTAGAAATCCAGTCCCCATACCACCAGAGATTTTGGGGCCGAAGGATTTATATGAAGAACCTGGCGATGTAAATGAAATTCTCGATTTCTATTTTAGGGTGCAAGATCCAAACGAAACAGAACCCTTCTATGAAGCAAAATTCTTGATTGTTGGCGAAGGAGGAGCCGGTAAAAGCTCTTTAGCCAAGAAAATCAAAGACGAAACCTATAAACTCCAGCCAGAAGAGAAATCAACCCAAGGCATTGAGGTGATCCGGTGGCACTTTACACAGCCCAATGACAAAGATTTTCGCGTCAACATCTGGGATTTTGGCGGTCAGGAAATCTACCACCAAACCCATCAGTTTTTCCTCAGCAAGCGTTCTCTCTATGCTTTAGTTGCCGACACTCGCAAAGAAAACACTGGTTTCTACTGGTGGCTGAAGGTTGTCGAACTCTTGAGCGACAAAAGTCCAGTTCTCATCATCAAAAACGAAAAACAAGACCGTCAGTGCGAAGTCGATGGGGGGCAATTACGAGGAGAATTTGACAACTTGAAGGAAATTCTGGCAACCAATTTAGATACTAATCGCGGTTTGCCAGAGATTAAAAAGGCTATTCAATTTTGCATCAGTAATCTTGACCATGTTGGTACACCTCTACCAAAACTCTGGGTAAGGGTCAGAACAGCGCTAGAGAATGATTCCCGAAATTACATCAGCTTTGAAGAATACCGTACCCTTTGCCAACATAATGAATTAATAGACCGTCAAGATATGCTGCGCTTAAGCAACTATCTCCATGACCTTGGCGTTTGCCTGCATTTTCAAGACGATTTTGCACTTAGACACTACGTCATCCTCAAACCCGAATGGGCAACTACTGCCGTATACAATGTTTTGGACAATGACAATGTTAAGAAAAAGTTGGGTTGTTTTACCAAGGACGACCTCGAAGATATTTGGAAAAGCGGCGAATATGCAGATATGCGCGATGAACTCCTGCAATTAATGATGCGGTTCAAGCTTTGCTACCAAATTCCCGATCGCCGTGACATTTATATTGCGCCGCAATTGCTTTCCATTGAAAAAGCTGATTATACCTGGGATGATCGCAACAATCTGATCCTGCGCTACACCTATACATTCATGCCCAAAGGCATCCTTACCCGTTTTATTGTCGAGACGCACCCTTGGATTGAAGAGCAAAAACTCGTTTGGAAAAACGGTGTTGTTCTTAACAAAGACCAAACTCGTGCTGAAATCATTGAAAACTACAATCAACGGGAAATTAAAATCCGTGTAGCCGGAAACCGCAAAAAAGAATTGATGGCTATCATCACCCATGAACTCGAAAAAATTCACAACTCTTATGAACGTTTGCAATATCAAACCCTAGTTCCTTGTAACTGCGAAACTTGTAAAAATCTGCCCACACCTTATTCCTATTCTTTAGACAAACTCAATAAGCGCTTGAACGATCGCCGTTACCAAATTGAGTGCGAAAACAGCTATGAAATGGTAGATGTCCGTAGGTTAATTGATGATGTCATGTTTCAAGGCATTAAAGCAGATGCGGAATTTAATTCCAAAGTTGCACAGTTGCAAAGCGAACTGGAGCAAGAGAGAAATGAATCGTTGACTATCAATAGTCAGGAAATTTTCATCTCTTATGCTTGGGGTGGAAAAAGTGAGAAATTTGTCAATAAACTGGATGAAACTTTCCAGGCAAAAGGAATCAAAATCATCCGCGATAAACGCGATTTGGGCTACAAAGAACTGATTCAAGCCTTCATGGAACGGATTGGACGTGGTAAATGTGTGATCGCAGTTATTAGTGACAAGTATTTAAAGTCTCCCAATTGCATGTTTGAGCTACTGCAAATTGCTAAAAATGGTGAATTTTCTGATCATATTTTCCCGATTGTGTTAGCGGATACCCAAATTTATGACCCTATTGCAAGACTTAAATATATTAATCATTGGGAGAAACAAATTCAAGAACTTGACGAAGCGATGAAAGGGGTTTCCGGAGCTAATTTACAGGGTATTCGTGAAAAAATTGACCAATACACCGAGATTCGCAACAGTATCGCAGAACTGACTAAACGGCTAGCAGATATGAACGCCCTCACCCCTAAGATTCACAGCAAATCAGACTTTGACAAATTGCTGAATGCGATCGCACACCGTTTAGATGAGTAAAACTAGACTATTAGTGACGCTTTGAGATAGAGCAATGTCTCCGACAGGCTATGCCTACGCCCTTTTAACTCGACAATTTGTGTTCTGAGGTGCAACTTCGAGGATAAAAGGTGCAACTGCAAGGATAAAAGGCTCAACTTCGAGGATAAAAGGTACAACTGCGAGGATAAAAGGCTCAACTTCGAGGATAAAAGGTACAACTGCGAGGATAAAAGGCTCAACTGCGAGGATAAAAGGTGCAACTTCGAGGCTCAAAGGCGCAACTTCGAGGCTTAAAGGTCAAGCGATCACCTTTTTAACTCGACAATTGCTATTTAAAGGTGCAAGTTTCGAGTTCAGAGGTGGAATGGTGAGGCTTTGAGGTGGAAGGAACAATCAGATGATTGGTTAATATCGTTTACCTGTCTGTCTTCTTCTAGCAGTGCAACTGGTTTATTAGCAGCTTCATGGCAATTATAAGGAGACCACACATGATAAGTCACTCCTGGCTGTAACGACAATGCTTCTTCTTCAGTCGCTAGTTCTTAAACTAAAAACTGCATGACCTTGAGTTTATCTGCACAAGATAGCTTGTGCAAGGTTGGGAATAAATCTGCTGCACTCATATCAAGTTGAAGATAACGACTAAATACTTTTTATATTTTCACAACTACAGACTTCATTAGAGGCATTGCGATACTGTCGCTGTTTTAAAATATAACTACAAAAGTTTTTGCTCGATTTCTTCAAGCTGCCGATCTAATCTATTTTGTTCTGTTTGGGCTTCCTGAATTTGCACTTCTAGTTTCCACTTTGTAGATACATCGGTTTCAATGGCGTATGCTTGGCGCAGCCGACCTAATTTTGTGCTAGCTAAGTCATACTGTTGTTGCAGTGAATCTCGTTCTTGCTCGAATCGGCGACGCTGGCGCTCAGTTAAACCCCCACTCGTTGCAGCAGGGTTGGAAGTTGCAGGTGTAGTAGTTGTAGAAGCAGTTGGGGAAGAAGATTTTGATTTAGCAATGTCTTCAACTACTCTGCGAATCCCTTGAGCGACATTTAAAAAAGCCTCATCTTGGTCTTGCCAAGTTGTGATCGGTTTGGCATTTTTGGGGAGTGCTTGCAGTTTACTAAAAGGTGCATCATTCCAGTCCGTCGGCTTCAGAATAATCGGAATTACACGAGCTTCCCGCGTTTCGTGTCGCTCCATAGCCCGTGTCATTTCTTTGTCGTAGCAGTAATCTGAAGCTAGAAAGTTAGCACTTACGAGCAGCAGAATGATATCTGCAACTTCCAGATTTTCATCGATCGCATTTGCCCATTCACTACCAGCAGTGATTTCGCGATCGTGCCAAGCTTCAATAACTCCCTGACGTTTCATCATGCTAAGATGAGTTGCCAATTCGTCACGTAACACTTCATCTTTGTGGGAATAGGAAAAAAATACTTTAACCGCATTAGACATATTCTTAAATTTACTTGATTAAATAGCTGTATTAGAGTAGATAAGTTAGTTTTACCAAAATACAAGCCAAAATAGAGAATATTTATTTAACGTGAGTTTGACAGATTATATAGTGTCCGTCTAATCTGCCTAATAAAAAGACCTCTCCCTGGTTTTACTACGCAAAACCTGTCCCTCTCCGATACGGAAGGGGACAGTTTTGAATAAAACTTCAAAGCTGGGAGAGGTTTGATAACTAATTACTTGATTTGCGGATGAGCATCTTGTCCATCCCAACAGACTAAGGTAGGTGTAGCTATGCTTTTAGTCTGGTAAGCATTTTTGACACCAATCCAGTTACTAGCAATTGGCATTCGCCAACCGGTTCCAAAAGCGCGATCGGTAATTTTTAAGCCGGGGGGTGCTTGTCGCCGTTTAAATTCAGCCCGCGCTACCATTTGGATTACTCTGTCTACAATCACCGCATCGTGACCGGCTGCAACAATTTGCGCTGCTGATTGGTGATTGTGAATCAGGCGTTGCAAAATATCGTCCAAAATTTCGTAGGGCGGTAGAGAGTCTTGATCCACTTGGCCTGGTTTGAGTTCGGCGCTGGGTGCTTTAGTCAAAACGTTTTGCGGGATGATTTCATTATTGCGATTTAACCAATGGCAAAGTGAATACACACGAGTTTTAGGAACATCTGCAATTACTGCTAACCCGCCGTTCATATCGCCGTAGAGAGTACAGTAACCAACTGCCATTTCTGACTTGTTACCGGTAGATAAAAGCAGATAGCCAAATTTATTAGCGATCGCCATTAATAAATTACCGCGAATCCGAGATTGGATATTCTCTTCAGCCAGTCCAAACTCAGTACCTGCAAACAAATCACCTAAAGTTTGATCGAAGCCTTGCATTAACTCGCCAATTGGTAAAAGATTAGTTTTAATCCCCAAATTTTCAGCTAATGCCAAAGCATCACTGATGGAATGCTCCGAACTGTAAGGGGAAGGCATTAGAACACCAAGGACATTTTCTTTACCAAGTGCAGCAGTTGCGATCGCAGCTACTATTGCAGAATCAATCCCGCCACTTAAACCCAAAACTACTTTAGCAAAGCGACACTTGCGGGCATAATCTCGCACTCCCAAAACCAAAGCTTGCCAAATTTCTTCATCTTCCGACTCATAGACAGGTGTTACAGAACCTAATTGAAAATCCCGTTGTGCCTCGTCAAATTCAACTATCATTAAATCGGTGTCAAAGCCACGAGCACGACACATAATTTCACCTTGACGACTCAAGGCAAAACTACGTCCATCAAAAATTAGGTCATCATTTCCACCAACCTGATTAGCATAAATCATCGGTTGTTGAAAACGTACTGCACTATGTCTGAGTATTGTTTCACGAAACTGCTGCTTGCCGACAGTGTAGGGAGAAGCAGACAAATTTACAACCAAATCTACACCCAAAATTGCTAAGTCAGCAATTGGATTTACTGCATAACTACGTTTGCCCCAAAATTCCTCATCGTTCCATAAGTCTTCACAAATAGTTACGCCAATATCTATATTATCTAAAGTGAAATAATTAGCTTGCAAGCCTGGTTCAAAATAGCGACGTTCATCAAATACATCGTAATTAGGCAAAAGTCGCTTGTGAAAAATTTGCTTGACTTCGCCATTTTCTAACAAAGCGATGCTGTTAAATAAACTTTTACCTCCACTAATAGATGCGTTGAGGTTCTGTTCAACAGTTCCTACCAACACAGCTAAATTTGGTGGTAAATCCTGGGCCAAATTTTGTAAAGTAATGCCCATCGCTTCCACAAAACTTGGATTTAGTAATAAATCCCTTGGTGGATAGCCACACAAAGAAAGTTCTGGTGTCAACAACAAACGCGCACCGCTAGATGCTGCTCGTTGTGCCGCTTCCAGTATTTTTTGGGCATTTAAAAGCAAATCACCGATAGTAGGATTAATTTGAGCGATCGCAATTTTCATTGTATTTAGTCATTAGTCATTGGTCATTGGTCAAGAGTCAAAATAAGTTACTCAGGACTTTGAACTCTGCAAAGTGATTAGCTAAATAAACACCAAAGGTTTATCTTTTAAGGGAGCAAAAGCTTCAGCGTCAAACTTATATAAACTAGCCGGACGGCCAGCACCCCGTGATACTTTAATTCCGGTATCGGATAAAAAACCTAACTTGAGTAGACGCGCCCGAAAATTAGAATAATCGGAAAAGTTATCACCTAAAACTGTGGCGTATAACTGATATAAATCATTCAACGTAAACATTTCTGGCAAAACTTCAAAAGCCACCGGGCTATACTCTAATTTATTACGCAACCGCCGATGCCCATAAGCCAGAATTTCATTATGGTCAAAAGCTAATTGTGGCACTTCCTTTACTGGATACCAAGCTATGCCAGTCATGCGATCGGCTATCAATTCGGCTTCCTCAAATCGCACTAGGGCAAAGTAACTAACTGATAGATAACGCACACCATAACTATCAGTTGCTTCCCGTGGATCGCGATTCGGCCCACCAAATGTATACAGTTGTTCTAAGTAGAGATTGTTGACCTTAATTTTCTCTGCCATAATGCGATAGGCGGCATCTTCTAAAGACTCTCCTGGACGAACTAAAGTACCAGGAAGACTCCAATGATTTAAAAATGGTTCTTGCTGTCGCATTACTAGTAGAACTAACAGCCGATTTTGTGCAGTATCTACAGAAAAAATTACATTATCAACACCAACCTTGAAATCGGCCAAAGGTTGTTGGTTTAGCGGAGTTGGTATCTTTTTTTGGGAACGTCCTGGCATTCGTACAAATGCTCTCGATTAATATAGGCAACTACAGGGGCTGTGAGGGCTTCAGAATCTCCATGTTCGCGGTACGCTGTTGAGGAAACATCTAGACCGGTCAGACTAGCGATCGCAATCTTCCCTCCCAGCTTTTGCACTACCTCTGAACTAGATTCATCTATTGCATATCCGGGTCGCGGTACAATCAGTAGCTGCACTTCCTGTAACAAATCTTCAATGCGATACCAGCGTGGTAGCTGACTCAGTAAATCTGAACCAATAATCAATGTCAATTCAGCGTCGTCACCCCAAGTAAGCTTCGCTTTTTCCACTGTTTCCAATGTTCTGAAGCTGCTTAATTCTTGTTCCAAAGCAATATTGTGCCGTGGCGCGTCTATATCCGCAATCAACAGTCGCAACATTGCTGCCCGATGTTCTAAGGGCGTTTGATGGGACTTAAATGGATTATCCGCTGCCCAAACCGCTACCCAATCATAACGCTCAGACAACCAACTCAGAATTTTTTGATGTCCAGCAGTTGGTGGATCGGCACTAGTACCAAACAAAGCAACTCTCATAGTAATTCGTAATTCGTAGTTCGTAATTCGTAATTAAGACAGACTGAAAGAGTACTTTTACTTATGTGTTCTCTGTGCCTCTGCGGTTCGTTTTTTAGTTTCCTCCGTCAACACCCGTAACCCCTCAGAAATCTCCACTTCTATAGCTACAGGACGATCCAAACGCCGTGTTTCCTGTGGCAAACTAGTAACTGAGGCGGCGGTACGCTGACGAATTGTTGCCAACGACTCTAACGGCTGCACCCGTTCACCTTCTTGCACTACTAACTGCAACAAAGGTTCTTCCTCCAGAAGACTTTCACCTAAGAGTCCTAACCTGTCTGCTTTTACCTTACCTCCCGTAAATGAGCGAAAAATCTGCTTGCGCCCTGGATAAGTAACCTTACCACTTGATTGCTTCATCACTGGGATACCATCAATGTCTACAAGTTTATAGACTCCATTTACAGGCGAACCTGTAACTAATCGTGTTCCCAGTCCGTAACCATCAATTTCGGCCCCAGCAGCTTTTAATCTGGCAATTTCCCACTCATCCAAGTCACCACTGGCAAAAATTGGCACACCGGGAAGGAGCGATCGCACCTGTTTTGATAAAGTAACTAAATCTCCTGAGTCCAATCTCACTCCTGTTAATTGCATTTCCCCGGAATTTACTTTTTCGGCCAAGCGCTGGGCAGCAGCAACGGTATCGTAAGTATCAATCAGCAATGGCGCACCCGGAAAATATCGATGAAATGCACTGAAAGCTTGTTCTTCAGTGCCTTCTATTGCTGATAGTGCCATCACTAAGGCGTGTGCCATAGTACCACTTGGCTTTTGTCCCAGTTGTAGCGCTGCTAACACATTGGAAGTGGAATCTAAACCACCCGCCAACGCCGCCCGTGCTGCCCACAAAGACCCTTGGGGACTAAATGCCCGTCTTGTGCCAAATTCTAAAAGTGTTGCTGATTCCCCCGCTACATCCCGCAACCGTGCTGCTTTTGTGGCAATCAAAGTCTGGTAATTAATAGTATTTAGGAGATATGTTTCCACTAATTGCGCTTGCCACAGGGGTGCTTCCACCCGCAACAGTGGCTGATTGGCAAAAACAGCCGTCCCTTCTGGTACTGCCCAAACATCACCCGTAAACTTTCCCTCAGCTAAAAGTGACCAAAAGCGATCGCCTGCGTAAGTAAAAATTCCCGTTGCCTGTAATGCTGCAATTTGGGCAGAACTAAAGCGGATTTTGGCTAAATATTCCAATGCCTGCGTTAGCCCCATTGCAATTAAATAACCAAAACCCTCTGGCAATCGCCTGACAGACAATTCAAAGCTTGCCCGTCGTTGTTCTATACCTTCGCCTGTGTAACAAGCTGCCATTGTTAACTGGTAAAGGTCGGTCAGTAAGCTGTAATCATCAGTAGAGAGGTTTAGTTCCTGGTTCTGCTGACTTTGTTGTTTATATACATAGTCCAAATCTGGCAAAGTTGTCATGCAAGAGTTTCCTTACAAGATGCTTCTGTTATTTATGGTAATATTTACCATAAATATTGTCAACTCCCGGCAAGTATATTTCAGAGATTGCCGTAGAACGGTAGATTTATAGGCAAATTAATACTAGCTTCATAAAATACTTAATATTTTTTAATAGTAATAGCTTGCAATAATGTTAATCAAATAAGGCAGCTAATGAAAAGAAACAATATCCTGTCAGAGAAAGTTTGTTTTGCTTCGCTCTTTTCCCAACAGGGGTTAGAGAAACAACTATGTTACGATTAGAATCAAAGGGAAAAGTTTGATTTTCTGACAAGCTAAAGTATTGCGAAGTTATCTGAATAAACATTGCATATATTCTCAATATATTGAGAATTGGAGCCAGTTTTGAATATCAGCATTAGAGTATAGGTAGCACAATTAAAGCGACTCGAAAAAAGGAGTCCAATATTATGGCTATTTACCAAATCATTGCTAACATAACCCAGTATATTTCTGAAGCTGCAATGCGTATTTTTGGCCCTACAGATGATGCTTATCCTACTATTGGGGTACAACCTTTTACAGGTGAGCCTTATGATAAACGTACAGCCGATACTTGGTAAATCCTAATACAGGAGTCAAAATTTAGAATTTTGGCTCCTAACGAATAGAGATATTGCAAAAATCATAGTTGCAATTAATATAAACTACATGGTAAAAGACCGCTCAACCGTAAAGATTTTTTGTACAGTAAGACGTGACGTTAAACGTCACGCCTTTTTATTTAGACTTTTTTCCCATCGGCTGCTAAGAGTTCCAGAATGACTCCATTTGTCCAGCCGAAGCCAACTTCGTTAGAACTATATCCAAAGCAGATTTCGTCGGAAACGTTGGCAGAACAACGCTCAACATCATATTTCTCAACTAGGGTATTGTGACGGCCGAATTCTTTAATTACCATAGCTAGGAATTTGTTGGCAATGCGATCGCCTTCTGTATGAAACCCATAGCGGTGAAGTCCTTGAACGGCAATTAATGTCAGTGGTGCCCAACCAAAGGGAGCATCCCACTGGTTTCCGGTGACACGAGTACTGGTAAAAATTCCGCCTGGGGCTTCAAACAAAGAGAGATTTTCCACGACGCGCTGGGCTTGGGCTTGAGAAGCAATTCCCAGCCATAGGGGATAGAACGTGGTGGCAAATTCGTAGCGACGGCGTTCTCCACTCTGGAAGTGATAATCCAGATAGAGTCCCTGTTCTTCATCCCAGAGACACTTATCGATACGATCGCGGCGGATATCTGCACGATCGCGCCATTGTTTTTGCAGTTCTGAGTTCCCAAAAATATTGTGGATTTGCCCCAAGTCTTGTTCTACCTGATACAGCAAACTGTTGAGGCACACAGGTGCATAGTGGAGGATATCAGCACTGAAGGGGCCAAATCGGTTGGTGATATCAAAACCGGACTCGCGCATGGTGCGATCGCCCTTGTAAAATAGGTGCGTCAGTTCGTCTTTTTCCCGGTTGTAGTAAAGACTAACGTCATAATCCTCAACCTCAAAAGTTTTGTAGTACTCCTTGACGCGATCATAATGGCTTCTTCCCTCCTCATCGCGCTCAGAGAACAAAACTTCTGGCGCAGGACCTTCCCCAAAAGCATAAAATCGGGATAAGCCTGTTGCCGGATTCAGGTGAGGCGGTACTACCCAGTAATAATAAAACTGTTCTAGGATCGGTATGGTTGACTTTAACCACTCTTCATCCTGGGTGTGCTGGAATAATGCCAAAACCATCATGCTGAGGACAGGGGGTTGCGATCGCGACAGCATATAAGTCCGGTTGGAATTGAGGATAGTGCCGTAATGCTGCACCTGGTACAACAACTGATCAACTTGGTTTTGCGCTAGCTCCCATTCTTCATCGCGCAAAAGTCCCAGTAATATAAAGTAGCTATCCCAGCCGTACATTTCGTTAAAGCGCCCACCAGGTACAATATAAGGGCCTGGTAGGTATAGTAACCCATGCTCTTTAATCGCTTCCGCTTCTGTTGGCAAAGTGCGAATTTGCAGACGTTGCATATCCTTGGCAGATAGCGATCGCTCTAACACACTTTGAATGTTGGGACAATCTTCTGAGGGTGAAATGTAGACTATCCAAGGAGTCTCGGTTTTGTGATCTAGCTTGGTATCCTTGGCAGATTGTAATAAGTGTTCGTGCGATCGCGTTAAGGTTTTCCACGTTTTTTTGATATGGGCCCGCACGGTGTCTATCTGCGCGGTGGTAAGTGCTGGGGGAGTGGTCATAATTCAGAATTATTTTTGAAACGCAAAGGAACGCAAAGGGAATCGCAGAGGTACGCAGAGGTTTTATGGGGTTCTCTCTGCGTAGGACAATTTATGTTTTTACTCGGCACTACTAACTAATAGAGCAACTGGAAAATGGGCGAGGGCAGATCCGATGGATAATGTTTCTGTCGCCTGTAAAGGTTGCTGAGTAAGGACGTTTTTCCAGGTGGGGGAAGTTCCGGGGGGTAATTCCAGGTGTGTATCTTGCCAAACTGACAAGCCGTTGGGGTTTTCTCCTGGCTGGATGAGGCTTGTTAAAAAGCGTGGTGCGATCGCGATCGCTGTTTGATTCCCTTCCCGCCGCGCAAAGGCGATTATATGATTGGCGTAGGTTCCTTGAACTTCTAAGGGGAGATAGTCGCCGTCTTGGAATAATGAAACATAGTTTGTTCTGGCTTGGAGTAATTGAGCCGTTAAAAACAGTTTGATTCTGCCGTCAGTTTTATCACTCAGCAACTCTTGAATCAAACCCAGAATGTCGGTTTTCACCTGTTCGCGGATGGCGCTTAAGTAGGTACGTCGCTGTTCAAAATCCACCGGGCGGCGGTTGTCTGGATCGACTAGGCTTAGTTCCCAAAGTTCTGTTCCCTGGTATAAATCGGGTACGCCGGGGGCGGTAATTTTTAGTAAAGTTTGGGAAAGGGAATTGAAGATACCATACTCTGCAATTCGCTGTTGAAAGGGACGAAAGGTTTCTAGAAATTCCCCGGAGAGGGAAGGATCGAGTACTTTCTCAATAAAGGATGTACAAGCTTCTTCATACTCGCTATCAGGTCGCAACCATGCTGTATGCACTTTCGCTTCTCGAATTGCTTTAATTATATAGTCCTTCACCCGTTCCACGAAGGATGCATGTTCATGTTGCGCAAAGGGAAACGCCCCTACCAGGGTTTGATAGAGAAAATACTCGTCGTTGCGATCGGGGATAGCGAACCCGTGGCGATGGCTACGATGTCCTCGATTAATGGCACTCCAGGTATTTACCTGCTGATCCCATTCATCGGGTATTTCTGAGAGGACATTCAATCTGGCCCGCACATCTTCGCCGCGTTTGGTATCGTGGGTAGCTGTGGTGTTCATTGTATGAGGCCAGGTTACTTGGTGCTGTTTGTTAAAGGCATGGAATTTGGTTAAATCAATCCCAAAATGACCGGGATTACCACCAACTTCATTTAGCGACAGTAAGCGATTGTAAACATATAATGTGGTGTCTTCTACGCCTTTTGCCATTAGCGGGCCGCTGTATTGCTGCATTCGCAAGACAAAATATATCCACTGTTCGCGTTCTGTTTGAGTCAAAGAATTATCAAACTCTAGCAGCATTAACTTTTCAATAAAGGTCAGTTCGTGCTGCAACAGAGGCGCTTGTTCTTTGGCTTGGTCAATTACTTCTTGAATGGTAGCGCGATCGCTATCTCCAATTCCATCGGGTGTAATATAGGTGCGGTAAATCGGGAACTGTGTTAAAACTTCGGCGATCGCTCTTTTTAATCCATTCAGTGTAAAATCATTACCATAGCGATATTTGCTGGAAATATTCTTTAATAAAAGAGCCAGATTGTCAATATCACCTGCAAGATTTTTTTCCAGAATCAGGTGTTTTTTATCCTTCACTACCGATGCATAATCTACTCTTGAGCTAATAAAGTTATGGTAAATTTTATCGAAGGATGATTCATTTTCTGTTTGGCAAAATACGCCATTTACATAATTTAAAAAGTCATATCCAGACGTACCTTCTATTTTCCAGTTTTCCGGCAACTCTTCGGTGAGTTCTAAAATCTTTTCGACCGTGATATAAACATCTCCTGTCTTTTCTCGCAGTCTTTCGAGATACTGGATTGGATTATAAAGTCCATCTATATGGTCAATGCGTAAACCTGTAAATTTGCCTTCTTCAACTAGCTTTTGAATTAGGCTGTGGGTATTATTAAAAACCCGCACTTCTTCAACTTTAACGGAAATCAGTTCATTGACAGTAAAGAAACGGCGGTAGTTCATTTCCTCCGCCCCAACTTTCCAGAAGGCGAGACGGTAAAACTGGTCATTCAGTAATTCATCTAGGAGATTAAAGCTTTCTGAATTACCGGGTTCTCCGTTGAAAATTTGGATATTTTCGTCAATGAATTCGCGGATAGCATCGTTTGTGGTGTAGAGTTCCCAAACCAATCCTTTAATAAATGCAATTTGGTCTTGTCGTTGTTTTCCTGCAACTTCTGAGGGCACACTTTTGAGAATGTAGAGAATCCCCAATAGCTTAATAAAATCGGGATGATTGCGCCCCAGTGTGCGGGTGAGTTTACCTAGATTATGGGTGATAAATTTTGTGTAAGATTCTAACCGCAGTGGCAGTTTTAAGCTGTAATAGTTGACAGTTAAACCGTTTTGTTCATATTGCAGTTGAATGTGTCCGTTTTCTAGGGATGCACCATAGAAATCTCCCAGCAACGGCGCGAGAATTCGTTGTTCGCGATCGCCAAAGGGAGCATTCCAAGAAAGGTCGAAGTAGTCGGTATAGCTGGAATCGGGGCCGTGTTCCAATACGTCCATCAAGTAATCGTTTTCGCTGCTATAGGCCATATGGTTGGGCACAATATCTTGTAACCAGCCCATACCAAGGGATTGAACTTCAGCAGCTAATGCATCAAAGGATTCATTAGTTCCCAGTTCTGGGTTAAGTTGAGTGGCATCTACTATATCGTAGCCGTGCGTACTCCCGGATCTTGCTTTGAAAATGGGGGAAGCATATAAATCGGAAATACCTAAATCTGCTAGATAAGCTGCGATCGCTTTAGCGTTGTCAAAGCCAAACTGAGGTGTAAACTGAATTCGATAAGTTGCGGTAGGAATTCGCATATTTTTTTAGTAGGGAGTGGGTACAGACGCGATTAATCGCGTCTTTGGGGAGAGACGCGATTAATCGCGTCTGTACAAAGTGGAGAGTTTGAGGCTTTTAGCTCGAACGTTGAGGCTTTTAGCATGAACGTTTAGCCTTTTTGCTCGAACGTTGAAGTTATAAGGCTGAAATTTTCAGTTCTAACTCTCCCCCTCATCCTTTTTCATAGAGTACTAAACTAGTAGGTTGCAATTTCACTTCTTGGCCCACAGACAAATGTTCAGCAGCTTCAGAACCATGCCCAAACCATGAGGTATCAGCAGAGTCCAACAATTTATTAGCATTTTGCTCAAACGGCAGAGTCACTGTCAGTGGAGACGAATTGAAATTCATCACAAATATTAGTTCATTTGATTCGCACCAACGACGCACGATGACCAGCTGCTTCTCTTCATCGCTAGTGGCTTGGATGAAATTGCGGTCTTGATTCAAAAGTGCTGGATGCGTCTTGCGTAAATTAATTAACTGACGATACCAATTCCATAAAACCTTGTGGTTACCGTCATTGCGTAATTGCCAATTCAGTTTAGAACGCAGGAAAGTTTCTGCCGATTCGGGATCTGGGGGATCATCTGCATAGTGAAATGCTTCAAATTCTTGTTTGCGTCCGGCTCGAACTGCTTGAATTAAATCTGGATCGGAGTGACTGACAAAGTAAATGAAGGGTGCAGTTTCGCCGTATTCTTCTCCCATGAACAACAGAGGTAAATTGGGCGACAGCAGTACAGCCCCAGCAGCTAACTTTAATCCCTCAAAAGAGATCCTCTGGCTGAGGCGTTCTCCTTTCATTTGATTGCCGATTTGATCGTGATTCTGAATGCAGACTGCAAACTGTGATAAAGGGCGATCGCGGCAAGATACGCCATGAAATCGCTTACGGTGTGGAGCATATTTCCAATCGTAGACAAAAGTATCTTCATAAGCTTTTGCCAACTGAGCGCATTGCCCAAAATCTTGATAATATCCTTGGCGATCGCCTGTCAATAGTGCGTGCAATGAATGGTGAAAATCATCACTCCACTGGGCATCAAGACCATATCCACCCAATTCTACCGGACGAATTATTTGCGGATTATTCTGGTCACTTTCGGCAATTAGATGGCGTTTCCATTTTTGCCCTTGTTGTGAAAAATGATGAACTGCTTCCGCTAGTTCCCAGAGAAAATGCTTCGCCCCTAAATCGTAAATTGCTTGAATAGCATCCAGCCGCAATGCATCTATGTGAAACTCGCGCAACCAGTAAAGCGCATTTTCGATAAAATAATTTCGCACACCCTGACTATAGGCATCGTCGAAATTCAGCGCTTCGCCCCAAGGTGTTTTATAGGTTTTTGTAAAGTAGGGCGCGAACTGACTCATATAGTTGCCTTCAGGCCCAAAGTGGTTATACACCACATCCAGCACTACGGCAATTCCGTGTTGGTGACAAGCATTTACCAGTTGCTTCAGATCGGCTGGGCTACCATAGGAATTTTGGACAGCATAAGGGTAAACGCCGTCATAACCCCAGTTGCGATATGCAAGAGTTGCTTCAATATGAGTGTCTCCCGGAAACTGGGAGATGGGCATAATTTCAATGGCATTAATTCCCAGTTCTTTTAAATCTGGTAAGCGGGGAATGATGGCGGTGAAAGTTCCTTCAGGCGTGAATGTCCCAACATGGAGTTCGTAGAAAATCATCGACTCCACAGGAATACCAGTCCACCCTTCATCAGTCCACTCAAAATGTTGGTCGACAATTTGAGACGGCCCATGCACCCCTTCAGGTTGATACTGCGATGCTGGATCGGCAAAGGTGTCTTGCCCATTTAAGACATACCGATAAAGCGTACCGGGATACACATCGTTGACTTTCGTGTGCCAGTATCCCTCAGACTGAGGCTTGAGCGGAATTAACTGCTGTTCTGGCGTCAAAATTTTTACTGTGACGCTATCTAATAGCGGAGACCAAACTGTAAATTCACACTCTCCGTTACCCAAGTAGTTAGCACCAATTCTCACGCAGTATCCTCCCATCAGATCATGTGTTGTGCCGAATTATGGCGCGATGGCGTACCCGCCCTAGGCGATCGCAAATGCCATTGATTGCAAAATGTTTACAAACACGCCAGATAGCATAATGGTTGGTCTAGGAGAGTTTTTGCTAGTACCTGGAGGCGGATTTTTGACCAGAACAAATTCTGTCTAATGACAAATTAGGAGGCTGGAGGCTGGAGTTTTGAAACCCACGCAGGTGGGTAAAGCCTCGTGTAGCTGCGGTTTCTAACGACCTATTTAACTTAAGTTGATTTGCAGCCACCATCCACACAGTATGCCGATTGATATGTATTAGAACGCTTACCAAAGAGTGCATAGCGATTATCGCGGATTTGTTCGTAAAAGCGATCGCCTGCCCATTTCATCCCCGGTAAGGCTCGATAAGCGTCTACAAATATATTTCCTACTGGCAATAACCGCCCAATCTCTTCAGCAGCGTTACTACCTTGCCAACGTCTCTGAGGTTCATTACCATCAATTAAAATTACCCCCTGTTCACAGTCTTGGGCTGTAATTCCCCACTGTAAAAGTGTTTGCTCATCTTGCATCGGACTGTAGCGAAACAGCTTTCCTTGGTCTAAGGTTTCTAGCAACTGCACCAGGGTAACGCAGAGATTACAATTCCCATCGTATATTACGTAGTAATTCATAAAAATAACGGCTCTTTAGCAATTGACTTGTCGAATGTGTCTAAACACAGCTTTGGTATTCTAGCTTAGAAAAAAGCCGCAAATTAGCAATCATTACTTCAACTACTTACTTTCCGATACCGTGGCGATCGTCAAATATGCATAATGTCGTCGAGTTTAAGTTGTAAATTTGGCAAGATATCAGAAGATAGGTCTTGTTTTGACTTGACGTAGGCTTATTGTAGCGAAGGCATTATCAAGCAAAATTACCACGAGGTGACAACGAATTGCGATCGCTCTTACCTCACCCAACCAGTGCGAAGTAAAAAAAACTGCATTGAAGTTGCAGGTCGATGCATTAGCAATGCAAGTCATCGCATTAGCAATGCAAGTCACCGCATTTACAATGCAAGTCATCGCATTCACAATGCAAGTCATCGCATTCACAATGCAAGTCATCGCATTCACAATGCAAGTCGTCGCATTCACAATGCAGGTCGATGCATTAACATTGCAGGGCGATGCGTTAAGTCAAACATCGCTCCCAGTTTCCAGTTATCATGCCTTTGGGATGGTATTTGCTTAGTTTTTTCATTAATGAGAAAATATTCATGAGATACAAACTCTTGGGCAAAAGCGGGTTAAGAGTCTCTGAACTCTCCTTGGGAACCATGACCTTTGGTGAAGATTGGGGTTGGGGTGCATCTGCTGACGAAAGTCGTAAAATCTTTGATACTTATGTAGAAGCAGGGGGAAATTTCATTGACACCGCCAACGGTTATACCGATGGTAGCAGTGAAAAAATTGTTGGTGAGTTGATCGCTAAAGAACGGGAACGCTTTGTAGTTGCAACAAAATATTCTTTTCCCTTGCAGATGAATGAGAAGAAAGGCGATCCTAACGCCAGTGGAAACCATCGCAAGAACTTAATCCAGTCTTTAGAAGGTAGCCTAAAACGGCTGAATACCGATTACATTGATTTATTCTGGTTGCACGCTTGGGATTTCACAACACCTATTGAAGAAGTCTTGCGATCGCTTGATGATGTAGTCCGTCAAGGTAAAGTACTTTACATCGGTATTTCTGATGCCCCTGCTTGGATCATTTCCCAAGCAAATACCATCGCCCAATTCCAAGGATGGACACAGTTTGTCGCCCTGCAAATTGAATATAGTTTAATTCAGCGAACACCAGAACGCGACTTGCTACCGATGGCAAAAGCCTTTGATTTGGCAGTAACACCGTGGTCGCCTTTAGGTGGTGGTGTGCTGACAGGCAAGTATAATCAGCCTCCTCAAGAGGGTAGCGAACAGGGGCGATTAGCAAATGCAGCGTTAGGAACTATTTCAGAACGGAATTTAGCGATCGCTCAAGTTGTCAGTGAAGTTGCAGCAGAAATTGGACACACACCATCACAGATAGCATTAGCTTGGTTACGCGCTCAAAGTGGTGTGATTATTCCGATTATTGGGGCACGTAAATTAACGCAATTTCAAGATAACTTAGCTTCTTTAGATGTCGTACTTTCGCCAGAACATTTGCAACGTTTAAATGACGTGAGTCAAATTGAACTGGGTTTTCCCCATGACTTTTTGCAGAATGATGTAATTCGCGATCGCCTTTTCGGTGGCACATTCAATACCATAGAAAACCATCGCATTTAACTAATAGTCATAAACAGTAACACATTCAGCCTTTAATACAATCCATCGTCAGAGAGTTTCGCACCGGAAAACAATTCTGTAGAGTTAAGTTTAAAAGGCATTAACAACGTAGAATCATGAGTGACAATAGCATTTCATCACGTTTGTACCCTACGCGTATTGACATTCCCGCCGAAGCCCGAGTGCAAATCGTGGTAATTCTCAACCAAACCTTGGCAGCTACTTTGGATCTGAAAACTCAGGCAAAGCAAGCGCACTGGAATGTTAAAGGAACTGACTTCTACCAGCTACACGAATTATTTGATGAACTGGCTGGTGAATTGGAAGAGTATGTCGATATGGTAGCTGAACGCGTCACAGCTTTAGGCGGATACGCTTTCGGAACAGCCCGCGCCGCAGCTAGTAATTCAATTTTGCCAGAATATCCCTTAGATATTTTGGATGGTAAAGACCATGTGACAGCCTTAGCAGATCGTTTTGCACTCTATGCTAAACATATCCGGGAAGCGATTGCTAAAACTGATGAATTAGGGGATGCTGATACCGCTGACCTTTACACCGAAATTTCCCGCACCATTGACAAACGACTCTGGTTCTTAGAAGCTCATCTGCAAGTAGCAGAAATTAAGGCAGAGAATGGCAAAGCAGGTACTACTAAAACTCAAAAGATCCCTGCTGGTGTCAAATAAGCACTTCTGATAAAAGTAGCTTTCGTAAATCTAATAGTATCTTTTTGGTAAGTACGTCACTTTTAAGTGCGTACTTTTCATTTATATGTATATACTTTACCATTGAAATAGTTCAAAACTAGTTCGCAAAATTCAACAATATATTTGACAAGTCATAAATCAAGATTAATTTTTCATCTTGAAGAAGTTATTAGGTTACCGAAAAAGTATGCTAATTCCATTCTGATTCCTAACTCTTGTACAGACGTGATTAATTGCGTCTCTACGGCATTAACAACGAGGTAAATCTATGTCTCAAAATACAATTAGCCATCTAATTCATGATAGAAACGCCCGCGGTCACGCTAAAATGGGCTGGCTCGATAGTTATCACACATTTTCCTTCGGTAGTTTTTACGATCCCAACCGCATGGGATTTCGCTCTCTGCGGGTAATTAACGACGATCGCATCGCCCCTGGTGCTGGATTCCCTACCCATGGTCATCGTGACATGGAAATCCTTACCTATGTCTTAGAAGGTGCTGTAGAGCATAAAGACAGCTTGGGTACAGGCTCAGTGATTCGCCCTGGTGATGCACAGATTATGAGTGCTGGTACTGGGATTAGCCACAGCGAATTCAATCCCTCACCAACCGAGCCACTGCACTTGCTACAAATCTGGATTCTTCCCGATCAAGAAGGGTTGACACCAAGATATGAACAAAAAGCTTTTCCTCTAGAAGAAAAGCGTGGCAAACTCCGCTTAATTGCTGCTAAAGATGGGCGCGATGGAGCCGTGACAATTCACCAAGATGTTGATTTATACACATCTGTTTTAGAGGAAGGTGATGTTGTTAATTATCAAGTCAAACCTGGTCGCTATGCCTGGTTACAAATAGCGCAAGGCATAGTTAACTTGAATGGCCAAGAACTCAGAGCAGGCGATGGCGTGCAAATCAACGGCGAAGAACAGCTAGAAATTAGCACCAATATCGGCGGCGAAATCTTGCTTTTCGATTTGGGTTAATATCTCAATTTATCTGCTAAAAGGCTCAATTAGACGAGCCTTTTATTCAGAATGTAGCATTTTCTTATTCATCAGCTGGAGATATAAATCTCTGGCTGATAGCGTAAGTCTAACTAAGTTTATTGCAAATTTTTTTAACTAAGAATTTCAGTCATGAAATTTTTCGTTTGCAGTTGAGATACCAAAATAAGGTATTACTACTTGTAGTATCACCACTAGACCACTGCGGTAGTTAGAGACGAATGGTTTTTGGGAATTCTAAGAAAAAGAAAAAGTGAAGTTTGTGTTCATAATAGATTCCAACACACTTTGTTCTATTTTCCTGCCTATTAGTTTCTTCTCCAGAGGTGATTGTGGTTACGACATCAACAGAGCAAACACTAAAACTTCCTGTTCAGTTAATTTGGATAATATGGCTAATTTGCTTATTGCCATCGGCGTTAAATCTGTTGGGAGTTAGTTTTGCTTCTAGTCTGTCACCCCGGAATTTAGAGGTTGTTTGTAATCCTGCTAGTTTGGGATTTATTGAAGAAGTTATTTACCAAAGATTGCAAGGAAGCTTCGTCCATACAATTTTAGAATGGAGTGCTGTCTGTACTGCCATATTTACTATTATTTTGGCTTTTGCTCACTTTTATATAAAAAGCGATATTATTACACCAATCATTGGTGTAACTTTGTTGTGTGCTGGACTAATAGATGCGTTCCACACCCTAGCTGCCGATAGGTTAATTGAAACCGTTGCTGATAACAGTAAGCTCATCCCTTTTACTTGGGCACTTTGTCGACTTTGCAATGCCTTAGTGACAATAATCGGTGTCAGCATTTTTCTGTTCAGTAAACCTAAAAGGTGGCAAGGCAGTTTAAAGTTTATAGTTGCAGTGACTTTGGGCTTTGGGTTAGTTTGTTACGGCATAATTGCTGTTTGCGCCACTAGTCACACCTTACCACAAACAATCTTTCCCAACTCAATTATTACTCGACCTTGGGATATCATACCCTTGATCCTTTTCTTGGTAGCTGGAATTCTAATTTATCCCCGCTTTTGGCGCAAGTATCCTAGTTTATTCTCTCACGCTCTAATTATTAGTACTATTCCTAATGTCGCTACCCAATTCCACATGGTTTTTGGTTCAACGGCTCTGTTCGATAATCATTTTAATATTGCTCACTTTTTGAAAATTGTTGCCTACTTAGTGCCCTTGGCTGGACTAATTTTGGATTACATCTACGCTCATCGTCAACTGCTAATAGCTCTCAAACAAGCACAACTTTATACCGAAGCTCGTGAGAATGCTCAACTTGCTCAACATACACTCTCACAACTGCAACAAACCCAAGCACAAATTATTCAAACAGCAAAAATGTCCAGCATGGGGCAACTGGTAGCAGGAGTAGCACACGAAATTAACAATCCTGTCAATTTCATCTATGGCAACCTTAACCATATAGATGAATATACCCAAAACTTACTGCAATTAGTGATGGCTTATCAACAGCATTATCCCCATCCACCCCCATCACTTCAACAACGACTTAACTCTATAGAACTCGACTTTCTTGTACAAGACCTTGGCAATATTCTTCAATCGATGCAAGTTGGTACAAAACGCATCCGGGATATTATTGTATCACTGCGAAATTTCTCTCGCTTGGATGAAGCTTCTTTTAAGGAAGCGGATATTCATTCTGGTATCGATAATACCTTGATAATTTTGCATCACCGCCTTCAGACAACAGCAGATGCTACTGGAATTAAAGTTATCAAAGAATATGGTCAATTGCCTTTGGTGCAGTGTTATGCTCGAGAACTGAATCAGGTTTTTATGAATATCCTAACGAATGCTATAGATGTTTTAGAAGAGTCGGTCGAAAAAACTAACCGACAACATAAAATACCCAGTATTTGGATTCAAACTCAGCTAACCTCAGACAATCTAGTGTCTATCTCAATTGCCGATAATGGCGGGGGTATTCCCGAAGAAATTCGCTTGAAGTTGTTTGACCCATTTTTTACCACCAAACCTGTAGGCAAAGGGACAGGACTAGGATTATTTATTAGTTATCAAATTGTTGTAGAAAAACACGGTGGCAATATTTGGTATAATTCGACATCAGATGGTGGAACAAAGTTTGTGATTGAGATTCCAATACAGCCTGGAAAGGATGTAGTTAAAAGTGCTGGTTACCGTTAAACACTCTGCTGATTTTGGAGAATTTGCGATCGCAGTCTTACCCAGAATAGCAAGCTAATCTTAGTACCTCGCCGCTACTCTGAAAATAAATTTTTATCTGGAAATTAGTTTTCAAGTTAGCTATTTTACAGTTACTGCTTGCACTTTGTCTACACTAAAATTGGACTGAAGTACTCAAAGAGCAACCTGATGTCCAAAAAGCCCGATTCGCAGTTCCAAAATCTCTTTACTTCACCCAAATCAACAAACTGGGACGAAAGATTAGCCCAAATAGCCTATCGCTTTAACCGTGAGTATCAAGGTGAAACCTTTGAACTACCAACAGAAGTACAAGCGATGCCGATATTCCGTGAGTGGATTGGAGGTAGTTTCTCAGGGAGAATTGCTTCCCCTTTTTGGGAAATTGCAAAACCTCAAAAGAACCAGCACTGTATAGATATTGGCTGTGGTATCAGCTTTTTAATTTATCCTTGGCGGGATTGGCAAGCATTTTTTCATGGGCAAGAAATCAGTAATGTGGCACGCGATACCCTTAATTCCCGTGGCCCGCAGTTAAATTCAAAACTGTTCAAAGGTGTTGAGTTGGGAGCAGCTCATCAGTTAAGCTACTCATCAGAACAGTTTGACCTTGCGATCGCAACAGGATTTAGCTGCTATTTTCCACTCGAATATTGGGATGCTGTACTGGCAGAAGTCAAGCGGGTGTTAAAACCAGGTGGACATTTTGTGTTTGACGTTCTCAACCCAGAACAGCCTTTAGCAGAAGATTGGGCAGTTCTGGAAACCTATTTGGCGGCTGAGGTGTTTTTAGAGCCTTTGACTAAGTGGGAAAAAACTATTAAAGCGGCTGGTGGTAAAGTAGTAACGCAGAAATCAGGGGAATTATTCGAGTTGTATAAGGTGCGGTTGTGAACTACCCCAGCCTATAGATGGACGTAGACCCAATTCATCGGGAATAACCTTCCAGGACTCTGTAGTTCTATTGGTCTGACATACTCCCCATTGGCAGAAGTCCTGGTTCCCATGACCCAAATCTTTTTCTTGCAACATATACCTAATCATTGATGTTGGTGGCAATGAATGCCCTTATCCCTATGGTAATTGCAGTTACTAAACCGCTCATTTGTGGAAGTCCTTATATTTCATGCTTGGGCATTGGCATGGGTCATTTACAAAGGATGCATAACCAATGACTAATAACTAGGTAGAAAGCCTTGGTTTATACTTTAGTCAAACTAATCGATAGAAACAAATGCTTTTGTTTGTCAAAATGATAAATGAAAGTGATTAAAGTTTTACACCAAGTTGTAGGGATACCATAAATGGCAGGAATGACGCTTGAGCAGCTAAAAATCTTTCTAGCTGTGGCGCAGCACTTACACTTTACTCGCGCAGCAGAGGAGCTTTATATTACCCAACCTGCCGTTAGTGCAGCAATCCACAACTTAGAGCAAGAATACGGAGTGAAACTATTCCATCGGATTGGTCGCCATATTGAGATTGCTGAGGCTGGTAAATTACTGCAAGTGGAAGCACGGAAAATTCTCGATCAAGTTTCCTTGACTGAAAGGGGATTGCGGGAATTGAACAATCTACAACGGGGTGAATTGAAATTAGGGTCAAGTCTGACAATTGCTAACTACTGGCTACCAAGCAAAATTAGTGAGTTTAAGAGCCAATATCCCGGTATCCAGATTAACTGTAGCCTTGCCAATACAGAAGAGATTTGTGTTGGAACGGCGACAGGACAGTTTGATTTGGGTTTGGTGGAAGGAGATGTAAAGCCAGCGCTTCAGAATACTCTAGAGTTCGAAATAGTGGGGAGCGATCGCTTGCAAATTGTGGTAGGTCAAAAACACCCTTGGTTTGAATGGGGAGAAATTGACTTAACCCAATTAACTCAAACCCTTTGGGTGATGCGAGAACCAGGTTCTGGAACCCAGCAAAGGTTTGAGGAAGCCCTACAAAATTGGGGAATCAATCTCAGTGAATTGGATGTAATTTTAGTGTTCAACAGTGGAGAGATGACAAAAGCAGCGATCGAAGATGGTGTCGGTGCTATTGGAATTTCTGAGTTGATGGTAAAAAAAGAAATACAGTTGGGAACTCTGCGGGCAATTCGAGTGATTGATAACAGAGAGGGTAATGGTGCGATGCCTACGGCGGGCTACGCCTATGCAGAAATAGTTCGACCTTTTTTCAAACTCAAACATCGTCAGCGTTTTCAAACTGCTCTTTCCAAAGTCTTTGAACAAATGTTGATATCATCTATGTAAATTAGCTGACATCAACATGTATCAAAATCAGTTATTTAAAGCAATACCTTGTCCTTTAGGACATGCTACGCGAACACCAATTTAACCAGAAATCGTCAAGGAGTAAGTCGTACAGAATTCATGCTGAATTCTGTACGACTTACGGTTGAATCGAAAAACGCTGTAATATAAAATCCGCTTGCAGGGAAATTACTCAGTCTCTAATCCCCTTCACACCTTTCGCATATTTTGACTGATGGGGTCAAAACCTCTAGAAAACCGCGTGCTTTCATCGTAGTAAGCGCCAGTCAGATTCGCTCCATACAACTTGGCATAGTTTAGTTTTGCTCCCCGGAGATTTGCTTCATTCAGTTTGACACCGCTCAAATTAGCTCTGGTCAAGTTCGCTTTGGCTAAATTCGCTCTACTCAAATCTGCTCCCCAGAGTTTAGCTTTAGCTAGGTTCGCTCCACTCAAGTCAGATCCCCATAAATTGATTCCAGGCAAATAGGCACCAATCAGCTTGTCCCTACTCAAGTTAACGGCTGGAAAATATCTTTCTCCTGCGGCAAAACGCCGTTTTAATTCCTCAGCATTCATGCGTCGCGTTCACCTTCCTTAGCAATACAGAAGTTATTTGTTCCCATTCCTGACTTAGTTCTCCTGAAAATTCTGGCTGACCACTGCGACGATACCAGAAATGGGCATTGTTCAAATCGCCTTCTTTGCGGTGCAGGTAAGCATGAACCCAGGCACTATCAGCATCGCTGGCATTTTGAACTATTTCATGAGCTTTGCTCCAATCATCTTTCTTGTCATACCACATTGCTTGCAGACTTTTTGGCAGTGTCTGAGGACATGGGCGCTGTTTTTCGATTAATCGCAAGAATTCCTCTGTATTCACGATCGCCACCCAACAAGAATCAAACTTCTATCTTTAAGATACTCCTCAGTTTAAGGTTAAGGGGAAGATGAGAGGGACAAGAGGACAAGAAAGAATTATTGAACAAGATTTATTTGTTGTCTTTCTTGTCTCTTCCCAATACCTTTTACATCTACTTGACTGGAATAATTTCAAACTCGAAAGTACTGATTAAACGGTCATCAATATAGACCTCTATTTCATGCTTACCAACCGGATCGCCAGGAGTGATCGTCCAAAAATTCTCAATCACACCCTCTGGAGCCGATTGTGTGCGCCGCGTCACAGATGTCATCCCATCTGCTGACATAGAGAAGTCTTCACCCTTATCTGTACCCCAAGTTTCTGGAGGTTTTGGTAAACGCAAGACTTCGCGCCATTTCACTTCACCTTGGTAGTCTTTGAGTTGAATCCGCCATCCGTAGGCGTTTCCTTGCTGAAGTGGCACTCTTTTGGTCTGGAAAATGGTAACGTTACCTCTAGAATCAACTCTCTTCAGCCCGAACTCGATGTTACTAACAGTAATCTGTTTTTTCTTCGTTGGCGCAGGAGATGCAGGAGATGATATAGCATTTTCTACCAAAACAGAAGTAGCGTTGATTGGCTCAGAACCTATGACCCCAGATATTAGCCAAGAAGAAGCTAGCACAGCAGTAGTAGCCCAAATTCTCATTAGTATAATTTTCCTGTCAGACTTTTGGTACTTATTCAAGTAATCTGACATGTTTTCCGGGCCAAGGTTACCGATGTTCCCTCTCCCCTAATCGGCGGCTTTGGACTCGGACTTGCGTAGGCTAGCAAAAACCGCAGGCATCGCTCCACAAATTGTATAAAGTTATGGGGGATAAATCACCGTAAAAAGTATACTTAGGTCTTGGCTCAACCTTTCAAATTCAGCTTCCCCTCAAACTTTGACCCATCTTGATGAGATAAAAGTTTTTCACTAGTGTGATAACTTCTTCGCCATTTTTCGAGATGGTCTATAGATATTGATTTAGATGTGACATTCACACCATTTCCTCGCCAAGCAACTTCTGGATCTGTTGTGAAAACCCCGCACTCTAATTGATCTAGCCTCATATTCCAATATTCACTAAATCGACCTTTTAAAGTAATAACTTGCTCAAATACTTTGTTTCTGTGTTTATTTCTTCTTTTTCTTTCTGTAGCTCCCGTTGCTTCTGTATCAATAAACTTAGTTTCAATTAAATACAGACTACCTTTAAAAGTCAGGTAGACAAAATCACACTTACCTAAATCTGTATAATCTGAAATTGGAGATTTTTCAAATAACAGCAATTCAGCACACGACGGAAACAAGTCTTTAATATTCAGAAATAAATAAGCTTGCAATAGAAGTTCCTTATCATAAGGAAACAAAATTACTCCTTCAAAAAATTTTTGAATGTCCTCGTGAGTTTGGGGTTGAATTTTTTTACAATATGAAACAAATTTCTGTAGCTCGTTTACGCTCATCAAGTTCTAACTCCTTCCCCCGGTCGCAGCCTTAAGGCTATTAGCATAAAAAGATACCATTACCTTGAGGAAATTATCATCCGCATAAGTAACTAAAAAAACGTTTAAAATCCTGAATACTTAAGGCGATTTACTGTTGACAGTTCAGCAGAACTAATTTTTAAGCTGCTTTTCAGTATTAATGGACTTTTCACTTCTGGTATCAGCTACCAGTCAGCAATTTTATATGAGCAGGAAAACTGGCATTTTGCAAAGCTTGAACGGTTATTCTAGAATCTTGTACGCAAAATTGCCAACCCAAGCGAACAAGTTTACGAGAATTTTCAGTTTGTATAATTCCGATCACTGGCATTTTTGCCTTTTCTTTGTCTCCTGATTGTTCTTGCAAAATTGTTTTCAAGCGATGCAGTTCTTCGATATTACCTGCTTGCTGCGGATTTAACTCCACCATTACCATTTGTACTGTTTCCACTGGTTCTGCATCTTCAAGAATAAATTGAGTTTGCTCGTCGCGTCGATCTACTTTTCCCCAAATAATCAATCTGGTGTCAACTTGGAGTAGGGAACTAATGCGTTCATAGGTTTTGGGAAAGACTACAGCTTCTGATTGTGTAGTTAGGTCTTCTATTTGCAAAATTGCCATCTGATCACCTTTTTTAGTAACCACTTTTTTGACATTATTCAACATGACAACTGCACAAAGCCTTGTTTCTTCCCTTTGCTCTGCCAGTTGCGAAAGGTTAATCGGGGTCAAAAGCGGTACTATTTGCCGTAAGGATTTCAGTGGATGATCTGATACATAAAAGCCTAATAATTCTTTCTCCATCTGCAACTTTTTCTGTGGGGGCAAATCCATCACAGGTTTAGATTTAGGAGCAGTTTCAAAGGCATTATTTGCTCTTTTATTCTGAGTAGAAGAAAATCCGTCGCCTAATAAATCCAAGAGATTCCCTTGACCACTAGCTCTGTCTTTAGCGCGAGATTGTGCCCAATCATACACTAATTCTAAGTCGTTAATTAACTGTTGACGGTTGGGTTCAATTTTGTCAAAGGCTCCACAGTAAATCAGCGATTCCAGAGTCCGGCGGTTAACAGCACGTAAATCCACGCGATCGCAAAAATCAGCGAGTGATTTAAACTCTCCTGTCTCATTTCTCGCCTCCAAAATACAGGCGATCGCATTCTGTCCCACATTACGCACTGCCGAAAATCCAAAAAGAATCTTTCCCGCTGTCGGCGTAAAATCAACACCAGAACGATTAATATCTGGTGGATCTATGGAAATACCCATATTTGTACAGTTAGTAATATATCTCTGTACTTTATCGGTATCTCCACTGTTAGCCGTTAACAGCGCCGCCATATATTCCAATGGGTAATTAGCTTTTAAATATGCTGTTTGATAAGTTACATAACCATAGGCAGTTGAATGGGATTTATTGAAGCAATTGGCAGCTATTAAGCCATTGTTGATCGCAAAATTGTGGTCACGCTCAACCCCAATGTCATAGACATTTTGTTTACCTAAAGATTTACGTGTGGCTATTTTTATCATCCTACCCTACCCCCGAAAAAATTTTTGCAAAATTAATTAATTGATAAAATGATGAAAATTGTAGATATAGTAATACCTGATAATACAAAATTATATCACTAGAAAACACTGCTATCCTCCTACACAAAAGTAACGAAAGTATATCAAAAGCTTGGTAAACTAATAGATAGACAGTTAATAGCCTTATAATTGCTGTTTTCAAAGCTGATTAAACATATTCCAATACATATTAATCCGTTTATTGAATAGCACTGAGTGCCAAGTTTCTCGGCTTAGAGGAGAATCTCATAACTAAAGTTAGGGAATTGAATAAGCAACTTGGTTATTATATTCCACGACTAAAGTCACTTCTTCCAGACCAAATTACCGAGCAATTAGTACTATGTGCAACCTTAAGACTCAGCACTGATCACTCATTGCTTTAGACTGTTTCGGTCAGATGTCTGGAAAGTGGGGAAGAAAAGTTTTCCTTTTTACCCTGCCTCTCTGCCTCTTTCCAATGCCCAATGCGTCAGTTACTATCGTTGAAAAGCAACTCAGTATAAGAGGGTGTGAGTAGGTGAAAGTGGCGTTGATCGTAATTTTAGCAGTGGTTTTGGGATTGTTTGTGGTAGTTGAGATCGGACTGCGATCGCTCTTTGGCTTTGGTAATCCCCTAATTTACATTGGTGATGAGCAGATTGGTTATTTATTGGCTCCTAACCAGCGTACCCGTCGTTTTGGTAATCGCATTGAAATTAATGAGTATTCTATGCGAGGTAGTCCGATCAAAAAGACGGTTGCGCCTTCTGGGCTGCGAGTTTTACTGTTAGGGGATTCTATTGCTAATGGTGGCTGGTGGACAGATCAGACTAATACAATATCCACAATGATGATGCATTCTCTAGCATCATCCACTAATAGTAATTATCAAGAAGTAGAAGTGCTGAATGCTTCAGCTAACTCTTGGGGGCCAAGAAACGAGTTAGCTTATTTACAAAAGTTTAGCAATTTCAACGCGCAAGCAGTAGTGTTATTAATTAATACCGATGATTTGTTTGCTACCCCTCCCACCTCTTTGCCAGTAGGACGCGATCGCAACTATCCTGATAGTAAACCTCCCCTAGCATTGGTGGAAGTGTGGCAACGTTATATCGTCAAGCAAAAGCCAATTGCCGAAATGAAAGCAGTGCAAAATGAAGCAGGCGATCGCGTGGGGTTTAATCTGGAGGCGATCGGTAAAATTCAAGCCCTAACTCGCCAAAGCAACAGCCAATTTCTACTAGTCATGACTCCCTTATTACGAGAAATTGGTGAACCAGGCCCCCGCGATTACGAAATTACAGCACGTCACCGCTTGAACGATTTTACCAGAGCAAAGCAAATCAACTATATAGACTTTTTACCGATATTCAATTCAACTACCAACCCACAAGGTATGTATCACGACCACATTCACCTCAACTTACAAGGTAATAAATTTGTCAGTGAAGTTATGGTGCGATCGCTTTTAGAAATATTGAGGGAGGTACCACTTCCTCAGAGCTACTAAATTCGTCAACTCTAACCCAAAAAAAGGTTCTTAGTAAGCGATTTTTTGCTCAACTTCAAGGATCAGAGCCACTAAACTTTCTCTCAAGGTGAGAAGACCACATTAACTTACTACGAACTTTCACAACCCCTCAAAAATAATGACCTGAACCACTAATTCTTAATTATTCTTAACTGAACAGTGTAGGTTTATGCCTCAAGCGATTGAATGATACTCAGTAGCTGCTCAGGCGTATATAGTTTAGGGAACTCCAAAAAATAAATTATCCTAATTTCTGGACTCAATACGACTGTTCCTCTCCCCTGCTCCCTGCTCCCCTGCCCTTAATGCGATGGGATATTTTTTTAGTTGGAAGTCCCTTAGTTATGTAGGCGTCAGCACCCTGCTTCTTTACCCACAAGCGGTGAATTGCCTGATTTTTACTACTACAAATTACAATAGTTACTTTTTCATTAATCAGATTTGTTTTGATGAAGCGATACAATTCAATCCACTCATTCCCAACATCACTACATCAGTAACAATAGCATCCGACTTTTCTTCTAATATTATTTCTAAATCTTCTTTCGCACTAGTCGCCTTAATGACATTAATGACTCACCAATTTAAACTCACTCAGACAATTTTAAATAACTAGAATGGTAACGAGCCAGGTAATACTGAACCTAAAACATCCAACAAACATATTGGGTTTTGTGGAGCTATTTTCTATATTACGGAATTAAACAATATGTTGAAAGATGACTTTTAGTAAATCTCCTTGTGTAAAAGGTTTAGTTAAATAGCCTGAAGCTCTGACCATTTTAGCTTTAGCCCTATCTAAAAATCCTACTTTTTCTGACACCATAATCACAGGTGTATTTTTAAAATGTGAGTGTTTACGCAGCAAAGAGCAAAGTTCATACCCGTCTAAATTAGGCATCGAAATATCCAACAAAATTATGTCGGGTTTTGTGCAGACAATCTGCATTAAAGCTTTTAAAGAATCGGTGACTCCGACAACAGAAAAGGTTTGATCATCTAAATAACTTTTAATAGTATTCAATACGGTAGGACTGTCATCAATACAAAAGATTGTGTAGATTTTTTTGTTAACGGGCGGTTGGATGATTCGCTGACCCTTATCCCTATGTTCATTAGTATTATAGGCTGGTGGTTTATAGGTGTTTGTTCTAGACGATTTGGATGTAGTTTTGGTTTGAGCTTGCGGCTGATTTATTTGGAACAATTGTGAGGGGTGCGATTGGGAAGTTGGCGATGTCTGATGAGAGTCTTCTCTTTCAGAGACGCTAACGCGAACGCCAACGCTGCGAGGCGTTTGACATCGTTCAACTAGTAAGCGGAGATTTAAATAACAAAACTTTGGCATGTCATCCAGAAAGCTTTCAGGAATAAATTCATAACTCCCCTCTTCTAAGTTCAGAAATGACTCAAGAACTTCTAGCGCCAATTGCTCTATCAGTATCGCCGCTTGAGAGGGACTGATATATTTCTGATTGACTAACCAGCAAATAGCCAAATAATCTGGGTTCGGTATTGCTTGATTTTCAATACCAGTCTCAAATATCGCCCGCAACTGTTCGTGAATTCCGCGAGGGAGAGTAGAAATTTGCTGACTCAAGCGTTGCAAATTCCTGTAAAGTGGCTCAAACATTTTCTCTGAGTAGCAGGCATAAATTAGTTTACCCTCGTCCATATATATTGACCAAGAGCCTGACGTGCTAAACACTTGCAAACAACCAGTAACCGACTTACCAGTGATTTTTTTTAACAGAGATAAAGGCTGGAGCTTTTGGAAAAATCTGTATCTACTAATCGGAAGTGTCTTCATTGGGATGGCTCTGGAATAAAATTAACATTTGCAGGCAAAATTAGTGAATTACCTTTTCGGAATTCACCGCGACTTTGTTGGGAGCACTGTCAAATAAATATAGCGGTCACATTTAAGTTAGTACAGAGATTCCACACCCCCCAACTCCTAATTCACCAATCTCTGTTAAGCTATAAAGCACAAATTACAACTAAACCAATCCATATTATTGCCCAATAGCAAAATGGCCCGACTGGTTGCCAGGATATAGTATTTCAAAAATTAGATTGGTTTTCTGTATCTTTCGCTAATCTAGCCAATCTAACAGTAACTCAAGTGCAACACACAGACCATTGGCTCTCGCCCATCAGTCACAAAAGCATCATTGGTATCCGTATTTAGCAGATTGAAATTGTAGATACTTTAGTTCTCTTGCAAAAGTTATTTTGCCTCTGATGCTAAAATCTGGAGCGACCAAAATCTACTGTAACGTAGATCTAAATAATTCTCCATCAAGGCTTTTAGCCATTCAGTTTGCGCTGACAAACTATGTTTTTGTAGGCGTAACGAAAGTCGCCGGGCACTTTTGCTAGAAGTTTATTCTTGAGGGGAACTTCTTCAAGAAAGAAGTATTATTAAAAACTAAGTATTCTAGAAGTTTTAGGTATACTTAGATTTGTGATTGTAGAGCAACTCTTAGTGTTGGGATTGGGCAAAATTATCACTTGCACAACAAGAATGGTAACCTCCGACCAAGGATGAGTTAGCTGGCTGGTAATTGCCGCCATGATGGTATGTGGTGAGATGCACAGGCAACCAAATCAGCAGAAGGAAGTCTCTTCATAAATACTGAACTGGAAATGGGTTCCAATATTGTGTGGGGCTAAATAGTCACCCGGCACAATTTGGAGTGACAAATTCAAGAACTTGCAGCGAAATTCTTGATTGGTAGTATATACCTGCGAAATAGCTCTTTTCAGCTAGATGGTAGATAACAAGTAAGTAACCACTAAAATTCAGATTACTATAATTTTCAAAAAAAGTTCGCAAAAATATATAAACTTCATGATAAATCAGTAAAGTAAAGATGAAAACTAATTAATATTATCTTTCAGTATTTATTTGATCGAATATCCGGAAAGGCTGAAAATGTACCGTAAAAGATAATTGTGTCTATTGATTGAATTACACTTATAAATGAGTGAATCATTTTATGGTAGCAATTTGCTCGAAAAATCTTAAATTTTAAAAGTTACAAATAATACAAAATTGTCCCCAATCGCATTCATTAACGCATTAAGTTATATTTAGCAAAAAGACGCAAATAATTTCTTTGCGTCTTTGGCGTGAGATTTAGAAGTGGACATTCTCACCGTTATACCTCGCCATGTACTTAAACTTGCTCCCGCCAGCACCAGCTTAAAAGTGTACCGCCAGCTACCAGCTTAACTACTTCCAATACCCAATAACTACCGTGTAGTAAGTTCATTGTCGATGGAATAGCAGTAGCAGCTTCAAATAGGTTGAGTTGAACACCTATCGCGCACATCTGCGGGGTTAAAAAATAGGTGTCAAGCATAGCTATAGTTAGCAGCAACACAGATAAAACAATACTGCCAATACGCCAATGATATCGGGTTTTGCTCAAAGCTAGTGCCCCAGTCAGGACTACAGCAGCAGATAATAATTCCATCCGATTGAAGTTCCAAAAAATCGTATAGCCTGCTGTCGTGAAACCAGCTTGGCTCATCATGCCAGAAAGATAGAGACTAGGCATAATTACCCAGTCTAAAACTAGACTAGCACTGAGCCAAAACCCCAAAGTCAATATGATAGCGGTTTGCCAAATTGGTCGTTTGAATTCAAGGCTAGAAATAGCAGTCATAAAATAATTGCGTGTGTTGTATATTTCTTAGTTTGTAACTTCACTAGCAGTTTGACAACAAATATCAACTAACCTTTACAAAGCGATTCCCTCTTCAATTCTTAATTCAATCTCAATATTTTTTAAATTTAGTTGAGAAATATGAAGATATTTTAAAAAGTAATTTAAATAGATTTTGCCTGTTAGAAATACTCAATTTTTTTATCGCAAGTCACTGGACAAACAATATCGGGTGTTAAAGCTGACACTTAAGTAATTGCGATAATCACACCAAATACACCTTTCTTAAGTAAATCAGAAGATTTGAGTGAATACTAATTACTAGTAAAAGATAATATGGAGTGGCGCTCAGTTGAGTAGCAGTAACAACTGAAATCTGATCCTACAACCCCGTTCAAAAGGCAGGTAAAATTTAACTGATCCCACGGCTTGAAGCCTTGGGATTTTGAGTCATTAGTCATTGGCACTAATGACTAAATCGGTGGGCGACTATCCCGGACACCTCTTGAAAGTATGGGATTCCCAACGATTTTTGTTGAATTCCCCTCATGATCCCATGTGCAGAGATGGACTATTTGATACAGATAAACATGACTTTCGAGCACTCCGGCAACAGTCTCAATCAATGCAGATATTCTTTTGATATGTCTAGAGAGCTATTTCAGCCCTGGATAACGGAACTTAAATGTGGTTCAGCTTATCTAGATTGTTATGCAGACTGAGATGGCAAAGTTCATTAAAACTTCAATAAGATCAAAACACAAAGAACTTGAATATTTTTTGATTATATGAAATAATCTTAACTTGTTGATTTAATTTCATTAACCTTAGCTTAATTTTAGACCCTTACAAATCAAGGATTTCACATTTGACAAGCTAATCAAGCGAGCGTTTAAGTAAAAAAAATACTCTTAGCTGCCTAAAGATTACTGAAGTATATTTGGTGAATATCTGGGCTGATGGGTAAACTTATTCCTATCAGTCAAGCACCGCATATGTCCATAAAGAGTAATCTTACGCAGGCAGGAAAATCATACTTTCACAGCAGATATTCAAGTTTAAAACAAGAATACTTAAATATCTGAAAATATCTGCGGTAAGTGGTCTAGATAATCAAGGTGGAAACTCATGACAAACTTAGTTTTTCAAAAATCAAACTATTTTCATCAATTGAAAGTTTTTTTATTAACATTTTTGGCAACAATTATTCCATTTTCTATACTGGTAATAGCTTTCAAATTAAAAACTAAACTACCTGCCGACTATTTGACGAGAGATCCATCTGCCATAATGAGTGTGCCTTTTTACTTGGGGTTTTTCTCAAATATTGGTATATTGTTTTGGTGTTCTTGTGCAAGCATATGTCTCTTTAGTTATGCACTACTCAGAAAAGATATCAGAGCTAAAGAATATTCCTCATTCTTTTTGTTTTCTGGACTCTTGACATCTTTGTTACTATTAGATGACTTTTTCTTAATTCATGAAAGTGTATTTCCTGATTATTTACATATTAATGAAAGTATCGTTTACGCAAGCTATGTTGCACTTGGGTTACTGTTTTTTATAAAGTTTAAAACTATTCTGAAGAAAACTGAATTGATGATTTTGTTATTTTCTCTAATATTTTTTGGATTATCAATTATTTGCGATAAAATATTTCCTAGTATACCTATTGCCGTAGAAGATACATTTAAACTAGTAGGAATTACTACTTGGTTTACATATTTCACAAGGATATGCCTAAAACGGATAAACAAGCTTCTAAGTTTGTCAGTTTTGGAGAAACAGTCTTTATCACGCTGAATATTAGACATTTAAAGAAGCAAAATGTCCAGAATAATTTATTGAAAATTCATAATTATGTAACATAAAGGGGATTTCAACCTACCTCAAACAAGACTGCTTGTTAGTTGTGGGAGAATCAAACCTTTTTTAATTAATAATTAATAATTAGCTTGAATTTAATTACTGGACGTTTATTTTTCTTGAAATGTCCATACTCCTTCATCCCAATCTGAATCTGTTGGGGGTGATTGTAACCAATGCTGACAACGTAGGAGATGCAACATAGCAGCTTTGTCTTGGTTGTCTGCTGCCAAAACTTTGGCAAACTCAGCTCTAGCAAAGGAAAACTGACGATTGAGGTAATACTCGCGCCCTTTGTGATAGTGCTCAATCACTTGCAATTTTTCGCTTTCAATAGGATTGGAACGCAAACCCAGTAATTCATATATCGCTACTGGCTCATTTCTGCCTTTGACACGAATGTAATCTAGCTCCCTAGCCCAAATATGATCTTGGCATGGTTTAAAAGTGTTATGGCTAATAATAATATCGCAACCATACTGTTTACTGACACTTTCTAATCGAGAGCCAAGATTAACACCATCGCCAATAGCAGTAAATTCCATCCGTTTACTAGAGCCAATATTCCCACTAATCACGGTATCGGAGTTAATACCAATGCCAATCTTGATTCTGGGCTTATCATCTGCGTAGCGACGTTGATTAAATTCGTGCAGACGAACGCGCATTTCTAAAGATGTTTGCACTGCCATCCAAGCGTGTTCTTCCAAAGGTAGGGGAGAACCAAACACAGCCATGATGGCATCGCCGATATATTTGTCAAGGGTGCCTTTATGTTTAAAGACTGCCTCCACCATTGATTCAAAATATTCATTGAGCATACTTACCACTTCTTCTGCTTCCAAGTTTTCTGTCAAAGTGGTGTAGCCGCGAATATCGGAAAATAAAATCGAAACTTCTTTGCGATCGCCTCCTAGTTTAGCATCATCCAATTTCAGCAATTCTTCGGCTAATTCCTGGGTCATGTAACGGTACATCGTACTCTTGAGCCGCTTTTCATCACTGATATCTTCCATCACCACCAGCGCCCCACGGACTTGCTCTTGGTCGCTAGCATCAGCAATTGTGTTAATGGATAAATTAATACTGTGCTGTTCTGTACCAGTAGTTAGGAGGGTGCGATCTGGGTAATATTGCTGGCGGCCTTTTAAGTCGGCTGCATGTAAAGCATCCTGATACCACTTACTAAAGTCACCTTCTTTGATACCGATCGCATCAGTAACTAATTTACCTTCTAAACGGTCTTCTGGCTCCAGTCCTAGCAAACGCTTGGCACTTTCATTAGCGGCGATAATTAACCCGGCTTTATCAGTGGAAACCACTCCATTGGAAAGACTACGCAGAATGTCCCGTTGCATTTGTTCTTGTTGCTTGACTGTGGCAAACAACTGGGCATTTTGCAGTGCTACTCCCGCTTGAATATTAAAAGCTTCCATGAACTCTTCATCGTTGCGGTCAAAGCTAGCTTGGAAGCAGTCGGGAGCTTTGGGCCAATCAGCTGGATTATAAGGTGGAAAATCCCCGGATTTCTTTTTATTTACGAGTTGGGTAACGCCAATCAGTTGTTGATCGGCGTTAAACACTGGCATACAAAGCAAGCTACAGGTGCGATACCCATTTTGCTGGTCTAATCGTTGGGCTGTCTCTGAGTCAGGATCGTAGTATAAATCAAAGGCAATATTCAGTTTCTTACCAGAAACCGCCACTAGACCAGCAAAACCTTTACCTACGGGGACTCGCAACTCCTTGGTTGAACCATCATCCTGGGTGATTTTCGTCCATAATTCATGGCGATCGCGGTCTATTAACCATAGTGTACTGCGATCAGCATTCATCAGTTCCTTGGCTTCATCCATCACCCGCTTGAGGGTGTCTTCTAAGTCGAGACTGCTTTGAGAGAGGGACTTGATCGCCTTCATCAGCGCCGCCACTGCTCTTTGTTTTTGGGTGGCTACATAAAAAGAGCGCGAGGATTCTAAAATTAGGCGAATCGAAGGGGCAAATTCTTGAAATAATTGTTCGTCAGCACAGATAAAACCTTTGGTATCAATGCGCTCTGCAAGCGGAGCATCGGGATTATTCCCAGATTTTAATTTATTCAGTAATTGCACTACTGCAACTAATTGCCCATGTTCATTTAACAACGGCAAAGCCAGCATAGTGTAGGTGCGATAGCCAGTTCTTTTTTCTTGTTCTTGGGCAAAATGCGATCGCGGGTCACTATAAAAATCAAAGGGAATATTAATAACTTGCTTGAAGGTGGCAACTTCCCCAGCAATGCCTTTATCGGCGGGGATGCGAATTTCTAAAGAGCGATCGCCCTCACCCTCAGCCAGAATTGACCAGAGTTCTTGTTTTTCTTCATCCAATAAAAATATTGTCGTCCGGTCTGCCCCCAGCAATTCCCCGGTTTTCAAGGTAATCGAATGCAACATTTCTTGCAGAAGAGTTTCAAACCCCTGAGAATCCAGCATTGATAGGGTTTGATGGACAATCTGTAATTTTTGCTCGACATCCTTAACGACCTGTTTAAAAGTATCTTGAGTCAGGGGAGCAAGAAACGTAGAAAAAGTTCCTTGTCTTGTGGCAAGAGCACCCACAGGAGCAGAATTTGCTTGTAATTCGCGGTTTTCTTGGTTGTGAACACCAATAATCAAATCGGCGGTCTCCCCACAACTTCCTTGATACACTGACATAACCGGTATTTTATATAGCAGGATGAGATTTTAGATTTAACAATGAAATTAAATTTATGTAAGTGGTGCTAAAAGCAACATATTTATCCATAGTTTAATCGCTTGTTTAGCTAGCGTCATCCTGTGGAGGAAGGTGGAAGTCAATTACCTATGACCAAAGTGCAAATACAGTCATACTCCGAACGCTCGCGGACTCGCTACCGCTGCGCTATCTTTTTAAGCTCATCCCACCCTTAAAAGGAGATGTCACGTTGGCTGATGAAGGTTGACGGTTGATAGTCAACAGTTAACGGCGGCAGGGCGGCTATCCCGGACACCCCAAAAAGCAAGTGGGCTTACCGCCGCCTTGGTAATAAGTCTAATAACGCGATCGCCTTTATCAATTCCTCTGGATCTACAGGCTTGGAAATATGCTGTTGAAATCCGACGGCGATCGCTTGCTGATAATCCATCTCGCCAGCATAGGCAGTTAAGGCGATCGCTGGAATTGTCCCGCCTTGCTCTGGTTCCAAACTCCTCACCTGTCGCATCAGCATGTAACCATCCATTTCTGGCATTCCGATATCGCTGATGATCAAATTTGGCTGGGATTGACTCAGTGCAGTTAAAGCTTCGATGGCTGAGGCTACAGCAGTTACAGTGGCGCCATATTGCTCCAACATGAAAGGCAAAAACTCTCGCATATCTGCGTCATCATCCACCACGAGAATCTCTAAGCCAGACAAGGGTGAAGGCTGATCTTCCACAAATGAGGAATTATCTTTTGCATCTTTGATTCCTTTGCTTTCATCCTGTAAGCATGGAAGTTTGACAGTGAAAGTTGCTCCTTGATTTTCGCCCAGGCTTTCTGCTTGAACAGCCCCCCCGTGAAGTTCTACAAGATGCCGGACGATCGCTAATCCTAAACCTAAACCGCCAAATTTTCGAGTTGTGGCACCATCTGCTTGACGGAAATAATCAAAGACATAGGGTAAGAACTCAGGTGCAATCCCTTTTCCTGTATCAGTTACACGAATTTGTACCTGTGAGCCAACTTGCTCTAATTTAATTTTTACCAGTCCTCCGGTAGGAGTAAATTTAATGGCATTGGAAAGGATATTCCAAAAGACTTGTTGCAATCGATTGGTATCACCTAGAACTTGCCCGACACCAGATTCAAGAATTGTCTGAATCTGGATAGACTTAGCCTCCGCCGATAAACGCACTGTCTCCATTGCAGATCGAATAGTTAATGCTAAATCAACAGAACCGAAGTTGAGGTTAAGTTTACCCTGAAGGATGCGGGAGACATCAAGCAAATCTTCAATCAATTGGGTTTGTAACTTGGCATTGCGCTCAATGGTTTCGAGGGCGCGATCGCTTGTTGCTTGATCAAGCTTGCGGGTTCGCATCAGTTTTGTCCAACCCAGAATTGGGTTAAGCGGTGTTCTCAGTTCATGGGACAGCACGGCTAGAAATTCATCTTTGATGCGGTTTGCTGATTCAGCAGCGCTTCGTGCCCTTCGTTCGGCTTCGTAGAGATGGGCACGAGCGATCGCTTGGGCGCATTGTTGAGCAAGAGCCAAAATAAAGGCTTGATCTTCCTCACTCAGTTGTTGAGGCTGGGCAAATCCCAAAGTTATACCTCCAACTGCCCAACCTTCTACCATCAACGGAATAGAAATCCAGGCATTAAAATCATATTGGGCGTAAATTTCTGCTAAATGCGGGTAACGAGCTACGCGATTTTCTGTTGGTTCAGCCCAAACAGGTTGCCCAGTCCGCACAGCTTCTGCTAAAGGAGAGGGTGAATTGATGGCAAAATTACGCCAAGTATCGACCAAATATTGGTTATAGCCAACCGCATGCACAATTTCCAGTTCAGTTTTACTTTCATTCACTAAGGCAACGAGGGCAGAATTGGCTCCCAAGGCAGCCATGCTCTGCTCTACAATCACTTCAGATACTTGGGCTGGTGTCAGCAATTCTGAAAGGGCAGCAGTGATGGATTGGAGACGGGCAATCCGCTCTAATGCTTGTTCTGCTGTTCTTTGTGCTTGCTGCGCTTCTTGGTAAAGGCGGGCATTATCGATGGCGATCGCAGCTCGATGGGCAACATCTTCCGCTAATGACAAGTCAGCCGTGCTGTAACGACGTTCTGATTCAGCAGTAATAAATGAAATGGCACCAAAAATCCGTTCGCGTGCCTTTAAGGGCAAAATCATACAGGATTTTAAACCAAGTTCACGCACAATCCTGAGATGTTCTGCGTCTAAGATGCCTTTTACTAAAGCTGCATCTGGAATTTCAGTTACTATTTCAGCATACCCTGTACGCAGCACTTTAGGCACACCTTGAGGTTCATCCAACTTTCTAGGATAACGCTGATGAAGTTCCCAACCGAGTTTAACTTTCTCTGGATCTCGGTGGGCAACTGCTACCCGATTAATTGATTGGTTATCTTGCAGCAGATCAACGCTGCACCAATCGGCGAAGTAAGGCACAACTAGGTTAGCCACAGTTGCTAGCGTGCTTTCGTAATCTAGAGAAGAGGCTAGTGTTGCGCTGACTTGAGCTAAAAACGCTGCTCGTTGCTGATCGGCTTCTGCTTCCAGACGGGCGGTTTGCTCTTGAATCAGTTGGATACGTTCGACTTCAGATTGTTTGCGATCTGTAATATCAAGCACAACACCACTCATGTGTGTAGCTTTACCTGCTTCGTTAAAAAAGGCTTTTCCTCGACAGGCTGCATAGTGGATACTGCCGTCATCTAGAATAATTCGATATTCTAAGTCATGCTCCACGCCTTCGTTAATCGCTCGACTCAACGATTGAGCCAGCAATCCTCGATCATCTGGATGTAGACGAGCTAAAATTGCTTCGGATGTGCCAGCAAAAGTTTCAGGTGTTAACCCAAATAGTTGATAAATTTGCTCATCCCAGTCAAAGCGATCGTTGGCAATATCCCAACTCCAAACACCGATTTGAGCAGATTTTAACGCCAGGTTGAGTTGTGCTTGGCTGTTTTCTAGACCTTGATAAAGACGAGCATTTTCTAGGGAAATGGCAATTTGAACTGTTAATATTTTCAGTACGGAAAGTTTTTCCTGTGTAAAGGCGCTGGAGATAAGATTGTTTTCTAAATATAAAATACCCAGTAATTTCGATTGACGGGCGATCGGCAAACAAAGTACAGATTTAGGTTGCTTTTGAATTACATACTCGTCTTTTGAAAACAGATTTTGCTCAGTGGCATTTTGCAAAATCACTGTTTCTTGAGTTCGCTGAACATAATTCAGGATTGATTGAGGAATAACTTGTGAAATTTCGCCCTTTAATACAGGTCGAGAAACATTGAGCTTTTCTGCTTGGGGATTAACCTTAGCTTCTACTTCGATCACCAGATTTTGCTCGTTTTCAAGCAACAAATAACCGATTTCTGCTCCTGCTTGCTCGATGACAATTTGCATTAATGTCTTTAACAATCGCGAAAGAACAATTTCACTAGATATGGTTTGAGAGGCTTTAACTACTGATAAAAAGTCTAAATGCTCACCTGTAGTGATAAACGTTCCGTTAGAGACAAGCTGTTGTTGTGGCAATAACTGAGGATAGGATTCTTGGAGGTGCTTGACTTTAGCAGATGCCTCCCAGCGTATATAGGCGTTTTTAGCTTCTTGCAAGTAGGTTTTGGCAATTAATTCAAACTTCCGCTCCGAATAAAACTTAGCGCCTAGCTCATTAGCCAAAGCTTCATATTGTACAAATCCCTGCTCACGGGCTGAAGCGATCGATTGCTCATACAAGCGCATTGCTTCCAAGTCCCTACCTTCAATTCGAGCTATTTCAGCAGCGACCAATTGAGACTTGTGTAAAAAGTTAGCATGACAGTGACTTGCCCAGTATTGCAATTGCTGCTGATGGGATTCTAGGGTTTGCAAAAACTGTTCTTGTTCTTGAAAAGAGACTGTTGAATAAAGAGTTGTTAGAGTCAGCGAGTAATATAAAATATAATCTGTTTCAATTGGTAGTGCTAATGTTTTAACTGGAAATATTGATAATTTTAAAGCGTATTTTAGTGCTTCTGTATATTGTCCGTAGGTAAAAAAGATAATTAATTTGATAATATTATAAAAAATAATTCCACTGACAAAGCCTGCATCGGTAATTACAGATAATGCGCGTGATTCATCAAATTCATCATTATTTAGAGTCAGGTTTTGGTGAGTGAGTCCGCGCAGATTCATCAGTAGCATCTGCTGTAGTCTGATTGTCTGATAAACAGCCTCATGTTTAGACTGGCGGGCAAAGGCAGTATATTTTTCTAGAGATTTGTATGTCTCTGCAAGTGGAGAACCTAACTGGATAATTTGCCATGAGCCTTGATAGCCGTTGTAATTCGCCATCGTGACATCACCTGCTTCTACACAGCCGATAAATCCCTGCTCTAAAAAGGGAATATCAGTAGCAATATGGTTACGCCAAACGTTGATATGACTTCCATGAATATGCAGAACAACTCCTCTAAGTTTCAAGTCATGCAACTTTTCATTCAATTGAATTGTCATCTCAGAAAATGCGTAGCCTGTGGGAATATCATGGAAGATGGAAACTAACAACATAGCGTACATGCTGTAAGCAAAACAGGAGTCTTCCGTATTACCAAACTTGAGTGAATAGTTAACTGCTTTAAGTACGACTAAAGGAAAGAGATGAGGTCTACCGAGATAAGTAGGCGGGCCTAAAGTAGTCAACAGACTAATCACTGTTTTAATATTGGAGTCTTGGATTACTAAAGCATTAATTAAATCGGATATTTGTCTATTACCTAGATTGGTTAATACCTGGTTTTTTTCAATTGCGATCGCAGCTTGCACTTGCTCATGTGTATCAGGGAATGTCACCCCAAAAAGTTTTAAAGCTTCTAATCCTAGTGTCAGCGCTTCTTCATATCTACCTGCAACTTGGTAGAGCCTGATTTGCAGCATATAAATATTAGATTTATCCACATGAGAAGCAGCTTTATTAAATAGTATTTCAAATAATTGTTCTGCTTGTTCTAAATTTCCTGTTAAAAATTCACACTCAGCTAGTTCTCTGAATAAAATAAATGTTTGTTCATATTGTTCAGTCCAGTTATTCTCAGTTAAAAGATTCATAGCTACGCTCAAAAATCTTTTAGCCGGAGTATAGGCTGTAGATGCTTTTGCCTTCTTACCAGCGATTAAATTCAATCGTACCAATTCATCTTTTTCTGTCTTTTCAACAATTAGATCCACAGCGAGATTGAGTTGATTGACTAAATCAAAAATTTGCTCGTTAACTTGTTCATGACTAGCATTCTTCAGCAAAAGCTGCCCAATCTTCAGGTGAACAGCCGACTTTGATTCATCGGCAATTAATGCATAAGCAGCTTGTTGAACTCGGTCATGGTAGAAACGATAGCTTTTCTGGGTAGTTTCATCTGACTCAATGGAGATAATTAATCCTCTTAAAATTGCATCAACAAGTGCATTTGCCGTTTCTTCAATAGATTGTTCACCAACAATTGCTAAAACTTCTAAATCAAAGCGATTACCAATACAGGAGGATAACTTCAGCACCTGTTGAGTTGCTAATGGCAGTTTTTGCATCTGCACAATCATCAAACTGACAATATTATCTGTAATACCTTGGGCTTCAATCTGAGCTAGATCCCATTGCCAAACACGATGTTGGCGATCAAAATTCAGCAGATTCTCTTGATGCAGTGTTTTCAGAAACTCATTGACAAAAAAAGGATTACCGTCAGTTTTTTGGATAATCAATTGAGCAAGAGTTTCTACTTGTTCTCCTGAACTATGCAAGGTATCAGCAATCAACTGATTTACATAAACAATATTCAAGGGAGTAACAAGAATATCGGTGGTTCTTGCTCCATATAGGCAAACCTTCTCCATCATCAAACTAAAGGGATGCACAACATCTACTTCATTATCTCGATAGGCCAAAATAAAGCAGAGATATTGGATACTAGACCCAGTAATGACAGTTTGAATTAAATTCAAAGTAGCACTATCTGCCCACTGCATATCATCTAAAAATACAGTGAGTGGATGCTCTTTTTGAGCAAAGACACTGATAAAATTCTCAAACACCAAATTGAATCTATTTTGAGATTCAGCAGGCCCCAACTCTGGTATAGGAGGTTGTTCTCCAACAATTAATTCAACTTCTGGAATTACATCTGTGATTAATCTACCATTATTCCCTAATGCTGTTTGTATTCGCTTTTTCCAAGAAGTAAGTTGATCTTCAGGCTGCGTTAAAATTTGTCTAACAAGTGTTTTAAAAGCTTGAACAATAGTGGAATAAGGAATATCTCGTTTGTACTGATCAAACTTACCACAGATAAAAACGCCGCGTTCTCTTACAATGGGCTTGTGAATCTCCTTCACTAGAGAAGATTTACCAACACCAGCATAGCCAGAGACGAACACAAGTTCTGGTTTACCTTGGTGAACAACTCGCTCAAATGCTTGTAAAAGCTTTGCAATCTCTTGTTCTCGCCCATACAGTTTTTGGGGAATTTGAAAGCGCTCTGAGATATCTTGCTCACCCAAAACAAAGGATTGGATTTCTCCAGTTGTCTCCAATTGCTTTAAGCACCGTTCCAGATCAAATTGCAAACCTAAAGCGCTCTGATACCTCTGTTCTGCAACCTTTGACAGCAATTTTATGATGATGTCACAAAGCATTTGAGGAATATCAGAGTTTAGCTTTTTCGGGGATGGCGGAGATTTGGCGATATGGCAATGTACCCACTCTAAGGGGTCTTTGCCTTGAAATGGTAGCTGACCTGTGAGCATCTCATAAAAGGTGACTCCCAGCGAATACAAATCGCTGCGATGGTCAATTCCTCGATTCATCCGCCCGCTTTGCTCAGGTGACAAATAAGGTAAACTGCCTTCAATGCGACTGGAACTGCTAATTATTTGTTGCTCATATGGAATGAAGGCAGCAATTCCAAAATCGGCGATTTTGACCTGACTGGTTTCGAGGTTAACTAAGATATTTTGCGGCTTAATATCCTTGTGAACAATATGATGAGTGTGAATTTGTGCAAGTTTGCTGGTGATTTCAATAGCAATTTTTAGGAACGAAACAGGTTCTTGAAATTGGTCTAGCAGCTGGTCGAGCGATCGCGCCTCAAAATCCTCCATAATTAAATAAGGAATTCCCTGGTGCATCTCTAAGGCGTAGGCTTTGACTGCGGCTGTGGTATTTAACCTTTGAGCGATCGCATACTCATGTTTGAGTTGTTCAGTATTATTGGGTGTACACTGTTCTGGACGTAGGCTTTTGATAATTACCGGACACTGATCTTTAACTTTGATTCCACGGTATATGACTGCTTTTACCCCTGCTTTTAACAAAGTGACAATTTTAAATCCGGGTAATGCAATCATCATGCCAAATACTCCAGCAGTGTTTCTTTAGGGATAATCCGAGATTAATTGTATTTTAGATACATTTCCTTGGGCAGATGAAATTTAGATGATATCAGTTTTGAATAATCACTTATGCTGACTCACAAACCAAAAATAAGCTAAAATTCAAGCAGAGTAAGCATTTCCCGCTCAAAAACTCCCATGCTTGATAACCTGCAAACCCAAATTTACCAACTAGAACAATTTGCCAACAGCCTAGTTTCTAACCAACTGACACACCTTAGCATGGTGAGTGTTGGTATCATCTTTGCCGCTGGCTTGCTCACCAGTCTTACACCCTGTATGCTTTCTATGCTGCCAATTACCATTGGTTACATCGGCGGTTATGAAGCCAAAAGCCGCCTACAAGCAGCTGCCCAATCAACCTGGTTTGCTTTAGGATTAGCTACTACATTGGCAGGGTTGGGCATCATAGCAGGTTTAGTGGGAAAAGTCTATGGTCAAGTGGGAATTGGTTTGCCGATTATCGTCAGCATTATTGCCATTCTCATGGGGCTGAACTTATTAGAAGCACTGCCTCTGCAATTTCCATCTTTGGGCGAAACGAATTGGATTTCGCAAGATTTACCAGCAGGATTGCGTTCTTATTTGCTGGGGCTGACTTTCGGCTTAGTGGCATCCCCTTGTAGCACTCCTGTTTTAGCGAGTTTGTTGGGTTGGATTGCCAATACACAAGACTTAATTTTAGGTGCTGTTTTGCTACTTTCTTACACAGCCGGTTATGTAGCACCGTTGATTTTGGCAGGTACTTTCACAGCTTCAATTAAAAAGTTACTAGAATTGCGTCGCTGGTCTGGTTGGATTAACCCAGTTAGCGGTGCACTATTGGTAGGATTCGGTGTATTTTCCTTGATTTCTCGGATTCCCCTTGGCAGTTTTTAATATCAATACCTTTGTTAGATTTTACACATAATGACTTTAGAAGATTCAGCGTCCAAAGAATTAAAATGGTGGGCACTACCTGGGAAGTTCTTACGCCAAGAGCTTTTGCCTATACTGACCAACTTACGACTAGCGATCGCACTATTGCTATTGATTGCAATCTTTAGCTCTACTGGTACTGTAATCGAACAAGGTCAATCACCCGCATTTTACCAAGCCAATTATCCAGAACATCCAGCTTTATTTGGTTTCCTAACTTGGAAGGTAATTCAGGTAGTTGGGTTAGACCACGTATATCGTACTTGGTGGTTTCTGGCATTACTCATTTTATTTGGCACTAGCTTAACTGCTTGTTCTTTTACCCGTCAGTTGCCAGCCTTAAAAGCTGCCCAGCGCTGGAAATATTACGAAGAACCACGGCAATTTCAAAAGTTAGCTTTGAGTGCAGAACTAGATACTGGTTCTCTAGATTCCTTAAACCAAATATTACAGAAACACCGCTATAAAATTTTTCAAGATCAAGAAAAAGAAAATCTCCTCTATGCCCGGAAGGGAATAGTTGGACGCATCGGCCCAATTATCGTTCATATTGGCATCGTCGCTATTCTGCTAGGGGGAATTTGGGGGGCGATGACTGGGTTTCTGGCTCAGGAAATGGTTGCTAGTGGCGATACATTTAAAGTGACAAATATCGTCGATGCTGGCCCTTTAGCAGCAGCCCAAGTCCCGAAAGATTGGTCTGTGCGTGTCAATCGTTTTTGGATTGACTACACTCCATCTGGCGGCATTGATCAATTTTATTCGGATATGTCTGTCTTAGATAATCAGGGAAAGGAAGTTGACCATAAGAAAATTTTTGTCAACGAGCCTTTGCGCTATCATGGCGTAACTTTCTATCAAACGGATTGGGGAATTGCAGGTGTTCGCGTTCAATTTAACAACAGCCCCATTTTTCAGCTACCGATGGCGCAATTGAACACCAACGGGAACGGGCGCATTTGGGGAACCTGGGTTCCGACCAAACCGGATTTGAGTGAGGGTGTCTCCCTGTTAGCCAAAGACTTGCAAGGGATGGTGTTAATTTATGATCCCACAGGCAAACTCGTTGATACTGTCCGCGCGGGAATGTCTACCCAAGTCAATGGTGTGAAGCTGAAAATTCTGGATGTTATTGGTAGCACTGGCTTACAAATTAAAGCCGATCCAGGTATACCAATTGTTTATTCAGGGTTTGGCTTGCTAATGCTGGGTGTGGTGATGAGTTACTTCTCCCATTCGCAAATATGGGCATTGCAAAAAGGCGATCGCTTGTATATTGGTGGCAAAACTAATCGCGCCCAAGTTGCTTTTGAACAAGAGGTTTTAGATATTTTAGATCGGCTGAGTTCACAGCCAAAAGGTGAGGAGAAAGAGGCGGCGATTGAAGTTTAAACGCATAGGTAGGCAAAGTAATCCTCTGCGTTTAAAATGTCTCCTACTTTTGGTGACGTACTTCAACAACGGTATGTACATTACCGCGAGGCGTGAAATCTGCTTTCACCGTGACTTCTAACGGATCACAAGCAGCCACAAAATCATCCAAAATTTGATTGGCAGATTCTTCGTGGGAAATGTAGCGATCGCGGTAACTGTTAATGTAAAGCTTAAGTGCCTTCAATTCCACTACCCGTTCATCAGGCACATAGGTAACGTAAATTGTCGCAAAGTCAGGATAACCAGAAAACGGACATTTACAAGTAAATTCCGGCAAAGTAATGTTAATGTCATATCGCCTTCCCACACGCGGATTTGGAAAGGTAATTAGTTTACCCTCCGCAATATCGCGTTCGCCATATTTCATTTCTTGGCTTGTCTGGGATAGATTTTCAGATATTTTGTCAGTTGTCATTTGTTATTTGTCATTAGTTATTTTATTTATTTTTACGTCCTTTTAGTAATTTTGTAGCTTCTTAACTCCTAACTCCCTAGAGGCGCGATTAATCGCGTCTCTACGCACTCAATACTCTTCCTTTTCCCAGTCTGGACAATTCTCATCTTCACAACCGTGGGGATGCATGGCACAAACTAACAAATTACCACTATAAACTTGACCGTGGTAGTGAGTACAACCGATACAGGCAGGATTTTTTTCGGCTGTGGGTTCAACTGAATAAGGAAAACCAGGATCTACATCTGCTACAATGTCTTCCAGTTCCCAGTAAGCTTCCAACATTGGTTCAGCTAAATCCTGTAAATACTGATCAACTTCAGTGACAATATTAGGAACTTGCTCGGTAATTTCTTCTGTTAGCTCAAAAAAAGCGTCTACCATTTCACTCATTCCCAGGAAGAAACGCTCTACTTCATCAGCCACTGTCTCAACGATTTCCACTAAATCTTTTTGCCACTGTTCCATAAACTTGACACCTTTGCAGGCTATAAACAGGACGCTTTGTGTTATCTGGCTCGAAGCACTCAAGTACACACTAGGCAATGTATCTTATCAAGTTTCTATCTGAAGTGCCATGTCAAAGTGCCACTTATGACTGATATTTCTATCAAAGAATGCTTTTTATTGATCGCGCTGCAATCGTTTTAACTCATCTTGCAGGTTTAGCACTTCTTGGCGTAATTTATCCACGTTCTCATCAGCTGATCCCTCTTTCACCGTTGGTTCTTCATCTTCCTCTAAAATTTCAATGCGGCGAGGTTCAGAATGGGGTGTTTTCTCAGAGGTTTCACCAGATGCTTGGGGCTGTTGGGCTTGCTTCATCATATCTTCAACGAAGCGGCGGGCTTCTTCAGTGTTCATTTCACCCTTTGCCACCATTTCATCTGCCAGTTTTTGGACTTGCGATCGCACTTCCGCTAATTTTCCCCCTGCTTTCTCACCCGCGTAAGAAGCTAATCCAACACCGAGGTAAAAAGCTTTTTGAACAATATCTCCAAAACCAGGCATTGTTGCTGAACGCTCCTAAAAATAGGGCGACCCGGAGACTACGCCTACCACAAGCCTCCCGTGTTGCTGCTACCTTCCGGTTCTGACAAGATTTGGGTGTTGCAGTCGCATAGATCCAGGTCTTCTAAAAGCATAGCATTAAAATTCAGTAAGTGTGTGTTATTCCATAACAATTCGCCATTCATAAAGCTGATAGTTGACGCAGCCGTTTTGCACCAATGGGTCATCAGCTACAATTGCTTCTGCTTCAGCCTTTGAGGCTGCCTCAAACAGCAACATCCCTCCTCTTTGCTCCGCCCAATAGCCTGTTCGTGCTTTGTGTCCTTTAGCAATCAAGTCCTGAATGTAGGCTTTGTGGGCAGGTACATATTGGTCAAAGGTCGGTTTATCGACTTTGCCTTCTTCAATCTTTACAAACCACGGCATTTGCTTCTTAACTCCAGCTACAACAGACATATTGCTTTAGTCATTGCTATTTTTGAGTAGCATTTAAGTAGCAATATACACGAGCTACAGCTATTTACTGAAGATTTAACTAAAACAGCAGAAGCGATACATCTGTGACTGTTAGACCTCTAGATGCGATCGCAGTTCAGAAGTTAGGATTCAAAAAAAATAATTAATATAGATAGATGAGCCGTTTTTTTGTCGCCCTTTTACCACCGCAAGACATTCAAGATTACGCCAACCAGATTAAGCAGTACTTTGCTGATCGCTATGCTAGTGGCGGGGCGCTAAAGTCTCCGCCTCATATTACCCTGCAACCGCCCTTTGAATGGGCAGATGCTAACTTGCCACAGCTAGAAGCATCCTTGAAGGAGTTTGCTAGTGGACAACTGCCAGTAGCAATTACACTCAAGGGGTTTGATGCCTTTGCACCTCGTGTCATATACATTAATGTAGACAGAAGTCAAGAACTTTTGACTTTGCAAGCTGATTTAATGGTTCATACAGAAAGCAACTTGGGAATTGTTGACAAGGTTTCTAAAACCCGCCCTTTTGCGCCCCATATGACGGTTGCTTTTCGGGATTTATCAAAGCAGAACTTTAGAACTGCTTGGCCAGAATTTGAAAAGCGTCAGTTGCATTTTGAGTTTACTGCCGACAAATTAACGCTACTACTTCACGACGGTAAGCGCTGGAATATTAAATCGGAGTTTGGTTTGTTTGCTTCTTATTGAAATGAGTTTAGAGACAGTTTGTGGCAAAATGCGATCGCAGTTCCTTTTTGCATGACTAATTTTCTCTGGCACCGATTATAATCTAGGGCTTAACTCTCAGTGAGTTTTAACCGCAACAGGAAGCATTATTGTAAACTCTGTTCCTTGTCCTACAACAGAATCTACCTTGAGCGTTCCCCCATGTCGCTCAACAAATTGTTGTTGAGCGATCGCTAATCCTAAACAAACCTGTTCCTTGACCCACGGGCTTGGTGGTGAATAAGTAATCAAATACCCGTTGCTTAGGGAACTCCAAAAAATAAATTATCCTAATTTCTGGACTCAACACGACTGTTCCTCCCCCCTGCTCCCTGCTCCCCGCTCCCCTGCCTCTTCTGACAACCGTGTGTCCCTAACGCATAGTATCATCATCAATAGTTTTGGTAAGCGATCGCGATCGCCTACCAAGACTTAAAACCATCTTTCTTTTTACCAGTCTATAGTCACCTACGTCTAATACTATTTCACTTTAATGATGATACAAATACGCTGGTAAGGGCATGGCAATGCCATGCCCTTACGAGAAATCTATATGTATCAGGATTTTTGTGAATTGGTATAACCTCTCAAAGAGTTGCACCTTGGTGTCACACATTGCTTAACTTTTGGAGTGCCTTGCAAACAAGACATGTTAGATTTATTTATTTCTACTTACTTAATTTTTGTAAAACAAGATACATTAAATGGTAGTTTAGTCGCAAAGGAATCAAAAAGTATGGCCGTTAGTAGTCCTGAAGTCATCCGTCATATATTGATTGGGCTGGGATATTTAGCTCCTGAGATTGATCCTAAGCCGGATCTGACTAAATTTGCTCCCTGGAAGCGGAATAACAACTCCTTGACAGATGATCCTACTGAAGAAGCGATTAAAAAGTTTCAGAAACAGTATTCACAAAAACTTGTGGTAAATGGCAACGCTGATGCCGAGACTCGAACCGTAATGGAAGATACAGTCAAAGGGCTTCAGAATAGATTGAAGTTTCACGGTTTCGCAACCAATGCCGAAATTCCTCCAAACAAGCCTTTTTATGGGCCAGCCACTTATACAGCAGTCAAGAAATTTCAGAAATCTCAGGGTTTAACTGAAAATGGCATTGCCACTATTGAACAGCGTCAAATTCTACAGCAACCTACTCTAACAAATAAGCCCCAACCGCAGCCCCAGACACAACTCAGACTGATAGATTTATGCTTCCAATTTAAAAAGAATCCTCAAAATCCTTCTTACATCGCAGCCCTAAATAACTTACAACAAAATTTACCCAAGGACGTTTTACACAAAGTTACTAACAAATGGAGGGGTACAAATGATCAAAATCCTGAGATTGTCAAGCTGACGAATGTCTTCACTTACTATGATGACAACAATCAAAACCATCGTGATGCACTAACTCACTTACAAAGTCAGATCACCCCAGCCATCTATAAAGAATTTATTAGTCTCTGGAATAAGAAATAACAAGAAGCTTTTATTTATTCAGAGTAATAAAACAGCGTTAACGTGCGCCTCCAACGGAGGCGCACGTTATCTTAAAAAAGGTGGCAGACCATCACGCCCTTGGTCAGAAAAGACCGCAATGACTGATGAATAACTCAAACTGTTCACGCCTAAACGTAGTGAGACAGCATTTATTTTCCTTAAACAGTCGATAATGTAAATAAATGTAATAAAATCTTCAGGCAGGACAGAAGTATCTATGCGTGTAATTTTGATGACCGGTAAAGGCGGCGTGGGCAAAACTTCCGTTGCTGCTGCAACTGGACTCCGTTGTGCGGAAATAGGCTATCAGACATTGGTTTTAAGTACAGATCCCGCTCATTCTCTGGCAGATAGTTTTGACATAGAAATGGGACATGTACCCCGAAAAATTCGTCCAAATCTTTGGGGTGCTGAACTGGATGCGCTGCAAGAACTAGAAGGAAACTGGGGTGCTGTAAAACGTTATATTACCCAAGTTTTACAGGCAAGGGGTTTAGACGGCGTACAGGCGGAAGAATTGGCAATTTTACCAGGCATGGATGAGATTTTTGGCTTGGTAAGGATGAAACGCCATTACGATGAAGGTGAGTTTGATGTTTTAATTATCGACTCAGCCCCTACTGGCACTGCACTGCGCTTACTGAGTTTACCTGAAGTCGGTGGCTGGTATATGCGCCGTTTTTACAAACCATTTCAAAACATCTCGGTAGCACTTCGGCCCCTGGTTGAACCTTTTTTTAGACCAATTGCTGGTTTTTCGCTACCAGATAAAGAGGTGATGGATGCACCTTATGAGTTTTATGAACAAATTGAAGCCCTGGAAAAAGTATTAACAGATAATACTCAAACTTCAGTGCGTCTGGTCACTAATCCCGAAAAGATGGTGATTAAAGAGTCTCTTCGTGCCCATGCTTATCTGAGTTTGTATAATGTTGCAACAGATTTAGTCGTGGCTAATCGGATTATTCCAAGTGAAGTTCAAGACCCATTTTTCCAACGTTGGAAGGAAAGTCAGGAGCAATATCGCCAGGAAATCCATGATAATTTCCACCCTTTACCTGTGAAAGAAGTTCCACTTTTTTCTGAGGAAATGTGCGGATTGGCTTCATTAGAACGCCTGAAGGAAACTCTCTATAAAGATGAAGATCCAACTCAGGTTTATTACAAAGAAACGACTATGAGAGTCGTGCAAGAGGAAAACCAATACAGCTTAGAAATTTATTTGCCTGGGATTCCTAAAAACCAAGTTCAACTGAGCAAGAATGGGGATGAATTAAACATTACCATTGGCAACCACCGTCGAAACTTAGTTTTGCCACAAGCCTTAGCAGCACTACAACCAGGGGGGGCAAAGATGGAAGATGACTATCTGAAAATACGCTTTGCCGACAACATAAGAGTTTAATTTTATTGATCGTTATTCTGTCAATGAAAATTTAAAACTTAAAAGCAAGAATTTTCTCTTGTAAATGATCAGACGCTATTAAAATTGCGTCTTTCTTTGTGATTTTTTTAGTGTATTTTTATAAAAGGTAAATAAATATTTTTATTAATGATTTGCCAGTAGTTTTACGGAAGACAAATATATTAAATAAATTTCAAAATGGCTTTAGCTTTAATTATGTCAGTTTGCTAATTATTAATTTATTTTCTTATCAGCAATGATCTCCAACCCTGAACAAGATTTGCCTTTATGTCGTCATGAAGAAAGTTTACTACGCCGCATTACAAACCGTATCCGACGAAGCTTAGAGTTGGAAGAAATTATCACAGTGACAACGGCAGAGGTGCGATCGCTACTAAAAACTGACCGAGTGATGATTTATAAATTTCATGGCGATGGTAGTGGTCAGGTCATTGCTGAGTCAATTTACGAAAATCGGTTGCCATCACTACTGGGGTTGAATTTCCCGGCTGAGGATATTCCACTCAGCGCCCGTGATCTATTTATCAAATCACGGGTGCATTCTGTTGTGAATGTTGATACTCAAAAGATTGGTCAAATTCATCTGCGTGACTTGGATAATGGAGAAACTATATCAGAGGAGATCCGTTACCGCACTGTAGACTCCTGCCATATTGAATATTTGACGGCAATGGGAGTAAAGTCTTCTGTGGTAGCGCCTATTATCTATCAAGATCAACTTTGGGGGCTGTTGGTATCTCATAATTCTGAACCACATTTGATTTCAGAATATGAACTAGAAGCAGTACAGATGGTAGTGGATCAGCTGTCAGTAGCGATCGCTCAAAGTACCCTGCTGACTCAAGTCCGCAAAACAGCCGAACGGCAAGGTATCATTAACCGCATTGCTACCCTACTACATGCACTGCCAACAATTGTATTACAACCAGCCCTAGAAGCGGCTGTTGCTGCCTTTAATGGTGTTGGTGGCAGGCTTTGCATTAGAAATGAAGCTTTTGATTTTCAAAATGGCAACGTCACCAGCTTAACAGAATGCTTAATACCAGGAAATACTTGTATCAAGCTTTATATCTGTGGACAGCAACCTGTGATGCCAGAACAAACTATATATCCGCTAATAGAGCAGTACAGTGTCTGGCACGAACACTATAAGTCTAGTAACTACGACGTTTGGGCGATTTTAGATATATATAACACTCCCGGCTTGCGAAGTTTGCAAGTTGCTTTTGAACCAACTAAAATTCGCAGCATGTTAATGATCCCACTTTTATATCGTCAGCAGTTGCTAGGCTACTTAAGCATTTTCCGCAACGAAGTAGATACAGAAACCTTATGGGCGGGGCAGTATGACAGCGATCAAAGGCAATTATACCCCCGGCGATCGTTTGAAGTTTGGCGCGAATCTAAAAAAGCACAAGCTCAAAAATGGACAGATGAAGAGATTGAACTGGCTAGAGACCTCGGTAAACACTTTGCTTCAGCAGTTCAGCAGTATGAACTATACCAACAAGTACAAGTCTTCAATGAAAATTTAGAAAAACAAGTTAAAAGACGCACAGTTGAGTTACAACGGACATCTGAACAAGAACAGGCTGTGTTTAAAGTGATTGCCGAGATTCGGGAATCTCTTGATACAGATACCATTTTTCAAACCACTACTAAAGAAGTTTGTCAATTAATTAAAGCCGATCGCGTTTCTGTTTATCGTTTCGATTCTAGTTGGGGTGGTGAATTTGTCGGCGATTTCGAGGCTGCTAGTCCATACTGGTCGAATGAGTCCGAACTAGGTATCAATACAATTTGGAATGATACCTATTTACAAGACACACAGGGAGGACGCTACCGTAACAATGAAACATTTGCAGTCGATGACATCTACAAGATGGGTTTTGCTAAGTGTCATATCGACAATCTAGAGCAGTTTCAAATTCACGCTTTTGTGCTTGCTCCGATCTTTGTTGGGCAAAAACTTTGGGGTTTGCTGGCAACTTATCAACACACTGGCCCCAGACAATGGAAAGCCTCTGAAGTTAATTTTCTCAGTCAGATTGCTGCCCAAATGGGGGTAGCACTCCAGCAAGCTGAATTACTCGCTCAGACACGACAACAGACGTTAAATTTGCAACAAGCAGCAGAACAACAACGGGTATTGTTTGAAGTTGTTGCGAAAGTTAGGGAATCTCTTGATTTAGATGCGATTTTTCAGACAACCACCCAAGAAATCTGTAAATCACTACAAGCAGATCGAGTTGCAGTTTATCGGTTTCAGGCTGATTGGAGTGGTGAATATATCGCTGAGTTTGTGGGTGATGGTTGGGTAAAGTTAGTAAATAATAATATCAATACAGTTTGGCAAGATAGTTATTTGCAGGAAACCCAAGGTGGGCGATATCGTCACAATGAAACCTTTGCAGTTAATGACATCTATCAAGCCGGTCACTCTGATTGCCACGTTGCGGCTCTGGAGCAATTACAAGCAAAGGCGTATGCGATCGCACCTATATTTATCGGGCAACAGCTATGGGGCTTATTAGCAGCTTACCAGAACTCTGCACCCCGCCAGTGGGAAGCCTCGGAAATTAAGTTTATCACTCAAATTGCCAATCAGCTTGGGGTTGCACTTCAACAAGCCCAATTGCATCATCAAACCAAAGAGCAAACAGAAAAGCTGACTCAAGCTTTGCATGATTTACAGCAAACTCAAACCCAACTGATCCAAACTGAGAAAATGTCCTCACTAGGTCAATTGGTAGCTGGTATTGCTCACGAAATTAATAACCCGGTGAACTTCATTTATGGCAACATCAATCATGTCAACAATTACGCCCAAGATTTACTCAGTATACTAGACCTCTATTTGCAAGACTCCCCTAACCCCAACCCTGAGATTCGCGATCGCGCTTTCGAGATAGACTTAGAATTTCTCATGGAAGATTTGCCCAAAACTTTATCTTCCATGAAAGTTGGAATTGATCGTATCCGTCAGATTGTCTTGGGTTTACGCAATTTCTCGCGCCTTGACGAGGCAGAGAAAAAGCCAGTTGATATTCACGAGGGCATTGATAGCACGTTGCTAATTTTGCAGCATCGCTTGAAAGCAAAACCGGAAAGTCCAGCGATTAAATTAGTCAAAGAATACAGTGACCTTCCATTAGTAGAGTGCTATGCCGGGCCACTAAATCAGGTATTTATGAATGTTTTAAGCAATGCGATCGATGCTTTAGAAGATTACAGGGAATCTGAATCAAAACCTCATAGCAGTCAAATTACCATTCATACTGCTGTTGGAGAGCTTGAAGGTAATATCAAGAGCGTAGTAATTCGCATTGCGGACAATGGCTCAGGAATACCGGAGGCTTTGAAGGCAAGAATCTGTGACCCATTTTTCACTACTAAGCCAGTAGGGAAAGGCACTGGCTTGGGGTTATCAATTAGTTATCAGATTGTCGTAGATAAACACGGTGGTGTATTTAAATGTGATTCTCAACCGGGATTAGGTACAGAATTTTGGATTGAAATTCCCGTTAGACAAATCACCAAATCATAGAAAGAAATTCGCGTCAGTTTTACCCCACCCTAACCCTCCCCTTGAAAAGGGGAGGGAACTAGATTCCTGTTTCCCACCTTTCCAAGGGGGGATTAAGGGGGTTGGGGGATCTAATATCTTTATCAACAAACGCTTTAACGTTAAGTTGACACAAATGCACACATGTAATCCCCTACAGATCGCCAACTACAATTATTTTTAACTTCTCAGTTGCACCGGCATAGCTAAATAGGTCATTTTCAAACCACCCAACGGCGTAAAAATCACCGGAGTTAGGCTTTGATTTAAATGCATTTGAATTTCGGAAGATGGTAACTCTTTCAAGCCTTCCATCAAGTATTTAATATTAAAGGCAATTTCTATGTTTTCTCCAGAAATTTGCGCCGGCATTGACTCTCTACCACTTCCTACATCCTGAGCTTCGCAAGATAAAGTAATTTCTTGGGCTTCACTGTCAATACTGAGCTTGACAATATTGTTTTTTTGATCTGCTAGCACAGCAATCCGTTCCAAAGTGCTGACGAATTGTCGCCGTTCAATTGTGACTTGTCGCTCAAATTGGCGGGGGATTAATTGTCGATAAGCAGGATATTGTCCTTCTAATGTGCGACTAGTCAAGCGTTGATTTTGCCATGCAAACACAACTTGACCTTGATCGAAATATAAAGCGACAGGTTCATCTGATGAGGCGCTATGAGCTAGCATTCGTTGGAGTTCGCGTAATGCTCTAGCTGGTACTGTTACTTCTAGTTGGGTAGTTCCACCTAGAGGGCGCTCGTTGCTGGTTTCTACCACTGCGAGGCGATGTCCGTCGGTAGCTGCAAATTCTAGGGTATCTTGTTTAACTGTTAAATGCACTCCCGTGAGTACTTGCTTGGTTTCATCACCACTTGTAGCAAATAATGAACCTCGTAATCCCTCAATTAATGCGGCGGTGGTGAGATGGATTACTTCGGTATTTTCAATTACAGGTAGTTCGGGAAATTCTTCAGGGCCCATTGCTCGGACTTGGTAATGTCCACTCTTGGGTGTGAGTGTAACTATTAAACCTTCTCCACCGGGTGTTGCACCTGTCAAGGCTGATTCATCGTCTAGAGTGATTTCGCCTTCTGGAAGACGAGAGGTGATATCTACAAGTAACTTAGCAGGAAGTGCGATCGCACCACTTTGCCATACCTCTGCGTTAAAGCTGGTGCGGATTCCCAAACTGAGATCAAAGGCTGTTAAGCTTACTTGGTTAGTTTCAGCATCCGCTTGCAGCAGCACATTGGCAAGTACTGGATGAGTTGGTCGTGAAGGGACTGCACGACTAACGAGTGAGAGGTTTGTACTGAGATCGCTTTGGGAGCAAACTAATTTCATAAGTCAGATGCAGCTGGTGAAAGATATCCTAACATTCTTATTGTTTATAGGCGATCGCTATTTGTTTGATTAGTGCGTAGGCGGTCTAATAAATTACCTACTGAGAGCAAATGCTGGGGAATTCCTCCCATGCGCTCTAGAATGCTTTGCTCACCGTGAGATGTGGGATTTTTCTGATCCTGTCTATCTTTTATGAATAGCAAGAAGTTGAGCACTTCTTCCACTAAAGAATCTGAAACCTGCTCAATTTCCTGAATAAGTTGCTCTCTGGCTGTCATAAATTATCTGTCTCAATACCAACAAAACTTCATTTATCACGTTAACAAGTGTTCAGGGGCTATTTCATCTCAGACAACAAGCAAAAGCGATGGCTTCTACTGTTCAAACTGTAAAAGTTTAAACCTTTGCAACAAATGCTCTTCCATGTATAAGAAAGGCTTAAGTATTTCTTACAAATATATAAGCCGTTGCAGCAAATGCTTAATACTTTGCAACAAATACTCTTCCATGTATAAGAAAGGCTTAAGTATTTCTTGCAAATGTATAAGCCGTTGCAACAATTGTTTAATACTTTGCAACAAATGCTCTTCCATGTATAAGAAACGCTTAAATCATTGCAGCAATTGTTGTAATGAACTTATAAAAGCATTTGCTACTTGAGGCTTAAAACAGTCTCAGTGAAATTAACTAAATTTTTGAAGATCGGATATTTACGACAAGCTACGCCTAAGCAACTGATTTTGCTATATTTTCCGATGCCAATCAAGCATTTTTTGTATAAAACAGTACTATCAACCTAGTGGCAGAGATGCATTATGGCACGTCGTAAAAGAAATTCAAACGTTTTAGAACGAGCCGATCGCCGAATTGAAAGTTTACAATCTATCAGCGTAGAACTTGACTTTGGCCAAGGACTGACTATAGAAGCTTATAATATGACAATTAACGATCTCCGGTCTAAGCTTGCTGCTTACAATACTGCGTTATCTACAATTGACAAACTCACTGATGATGTGAAGAATGCAGAACAGGTTGTAATAGCAATGTCAGAAAAAATGTTATTAGGAGTTGCCAGTCGTTACGGTAAAATCAGCCAGGAATACGAGATGGCGGGTGGTGCGCGACGAGGTAATACTAAGAAGAAGCGAAGCGTATTAGGCAATGCCAAAGTCACTAATCCTTTAGCAACCGATTCTGTTCAGCCTTCTTCTGTAAATGGATCTATGAATGGAGTGTCGGGTGCGATCGTAAGTTAGTACAACATATCGCAAGGTGTAAGGGCACGGCATGCCGTGCCCCTACGGATATACCTCATTAACAGAAAATCAAGATTTTTAACCCGCGTAGGCGGGTTTTGTATTTCGACTCCGCTCAACACAAGTCTGTGTAGCCACGACTTCCAGTCGCCCAGTGTAGTACGCAAACATACTATAATTTGTGAAAAGCGTAATTTATCCTACTCCTAAAGACGCAAGAGGTATCGTTGGTGTCGCTCAAAGTATTCATTTCCTACTCTCACGCCGACGAATCCCTAAAGAATGAACTAGTTAACCATCTCACTACGTCGATACGACAATGTATAATTTCAACCTGGGACGCTCGTGAGATACCACCTGGAGGAGAATGGGATCGGCAGATTAAGGAGAATTTGAACACAGCCGATATCATTTTATTGCTGGTAAGTTCAGACTTTATACGTTCTGAATACTGCTGGAGTATTGAAGTTACCAAAGCAGTAGAACGGCACGAAGCTAAAGAGGCTTGCGTCATTCCAATTATTCTGCGAAGCGTTGATTGGGAGAACGCGCCATTTGCTCAACTACAAGCTCTACCTCAAAATACCCTACCTGTGAGGTCTTGGAATAATCAAGACGATGCATTCAAAAATGTAGCTCAGGGAATTAGGTTTGCTGCTAATAAACTAATTGAGGAGCGTCAGCAACAACAGTTAAAGATAGAAGCCGCCATAGCTCAGTATCGCCAGAGGGCTGAATATTTTACATCTGATGGCAAGATTTCTCCTCTGGAATTGGACATGTTGAACGATTTACAGAAAAACTTAGGATTAACAGATTCAGAAGCCAGTACAATCCGAAAGAAAGCATTAGACTCTTACAGGATATATAGGGAAAAGATAGAGATATACAGGTTATCCTTGATAAATTTTATAAATGAACAAGGATATCCATTAGATGGAAACGCTGAACGTGAATTAAAGGAATTCCAACAACACTATAAGCTTAAGCATGAAGATATAGTTCGCTTAAGGGAAACAGAGCTTTTTACAGCTCTAGAAATAGTCGCAATTCCTGGTGGGAAATTCTTGATGGGTTCCCTAGAGAATGAGCCAGGAAGACTAGATAGGGAAAGTCCACAGCACCTTGTTACCATTCAACCCTTTTTCATGGGCAAATATCCAGTTACACAAAGCCAATGGGCTGTTGTAGCTGCGCTAAAAGAGGTAAATAATCCTTTAAATCCCGACCCCTCACGCTTCAAAGGCGCTAATCGACCTGTTGAGCGTGTTTCTTGGTATGATGCAATTGAATTTTGTGCCAGATTATCTAAGAAGACAGGGAAAACCTATCGCTTGCCTAGTGAGGCAGAGTGGGAATATGCCTGTCGTGCGGGAACTACTACCCCATTTTATTTTAGTGAGACAATTACGACAGACTTAGCAAATTATGACGGTAACTATACCTATAGTGCTGGAACAAAGGGTGAATATCGTCAGCAAACAACAGATGTCGGTAAATTCCCACCAAACTCCTTTGCTTTATTTGATATGCATGGTAATATATGGGAATGGTGTCAGGATGCTTGGCACGAAAATTATAACGGAGCGCCAACAGATGGCAGCGCTTGGATAAGTGAGAATGATGAGCGGCTACTGCGTGGTGGTTCGTGGAGCGGCTTTCCGAGGTTCTGCCGCTCGGCCAATCGCTACTGGCGTGCGCGCGGCGGTAGGTACGACTACGTGGGTTTTCGGGTTGTGGTTGCGGCTCCCTTTGGGACTTAGTATCCTTTTACACTCTTGCTCTTTTGCCCTGTTCGCTTTTTTCTTTTCCCTTCTTGATTTCTCTCGCGCTCTGCGCGATCAAATTTTTTTAGCTAAATTTTGAATGAGTGATTTACCGATAATACAGAAAACTTACTCGATACAGCACCCGTAATTTATTTTGTAGAACGCAATCCGCAGTTTGTGGATTTAGTCAATCCAATTTTTGATCGGTTAGAAGTTGACATTACAGCAGTAGTATCTGCAATCACGCGATGTGCAACTTATTCTTGGAACCCCTCTCCAAACCTCTCCCCGAAACGGAGAGAGGCTTTGATTCTTGCTCCCCTTCCCTTGTAGGGAAGGGGTTGGGGGTTAGGTTTGAGATAAAGTTGCACACGGCGTTGCAATCATAGCTAGTAGTAGCGCGGCAAACTTAATTTGTTCGGTTGAGTAATCATAGAATAGTTTTATTTGCGACTTTCTCGGTTTTTTGAACCCAATGTTTAAAGGTTGACGTGCTAGTAGATTGGGTTGAGGAACGTAGCAAGATCCCCCAGAGTAACCCAACATTTTCATATCAATCCTCAATTTCATACCAATTTCATTTTGAGATGAAAGACTGGGTATAAGGTGCAGAAAAATCCCCCAAAACAAAGCTAGCTTTGTTTACCAAAAATTACGATCGCAATTTCTTTGCACCCATACTTCAGGATTTCTGATAGCGATGCCCAACTCTCTGCGTTTCCAACCAATTCTAACCATGCGTTGTGTTTCTGGTACACTTGTCAGCTTACTATTATTGGCAAGCCCAGTAGCAGTTTTAGCCCACGCCGGACACGGAGATGAATTTCACCAAGAAAGTGAAACCACCCCAGCAACTAGCTCTATTCAAGTTGACGCTGAAACTGCCAAACGCCTGGGAATTAAAGTTGAGCCAGTAAAAAGCCAGCGTTTAGCTGTGGGTATAAAAACCACAGGACAGATTGAAACTTTACCCAGTAAACAAGTTGAAGTAACAACACCAATTGCAGGCGCAAAGGTCGTTGAGTTATTAGTGGAACCTGGTGCATTAGTTAAACAAGGTCAACCCGTGGCTATACTATCTAGTCCCGATTTGGTAGAACTACGGGTTAACTCCCAGGAAAAACTGGCTCAAGGACAGGCTGATTTGCAACAAGCCTTAGCTGATTTAAAGTTAGCGCAACAAAACCGCGATCGCTATCAACAAATTACCACAGCAGAGATTGCCCAAGCCCAAAGTCAAGTAGCATTTTCCCAAGAGAAGTATGATAAAGATCAACAATTAGTTGCTGAAGGTGCTTTACCACGGCGTAATGCTCTCGAATCTCAAACTCAACTAGCGCAAGCTAAAGCCGACCTCGCCAAAGCCAATAGCCGCCGAGAAGTTATTGAAGCTGAAAATCAACTTAAACGCGCTCAGGCATCTGTTGACGTAGCAAAATCCCGGATCACTCTCAGTAACAGCACTTATGAAACTCGGCTGCAACAACTAGGAATCCGTGGCAATGCTAAAGGATTGGTGACGGTAACATCTCCCATTTTTGGGAAGGTTGCAGATAGAGAAGTTACTCTTGGTCAAACCTTTGAGGATGCAGGTGGTAAGTTAATGACGATTGTCAATGACAATCAGGTTTTTGCCACAGCGAATATATATGAAAAAGATTTAGACAAAGTTAAAGCAGGACAACAAGTTAGGGTTAAAGTTGCTTCTGTCCCGAATCGTACTTTTACAGGACGAATTGCGGTAATTAATTCTGTAGTAACAGGCGAGACGCAGGTTGTACCTGTAAAAGCCGAAATCAATAACCCTGGTGGCGTACTCAAACCAGGAATGTTTGCAGACTTGGAAGTTTTGACAAACCAAAGCTCCTCAGCTATCTTGGCGATTAAGAGCGCGGCTGTGGTAGAAGCTAATAATAAAAAAGTTGTCTACATCCAAAATGGCAATGCTTATCAACCTGTTGAAGTTACCTTAGGCCAAACCTCTGGAGATATGGTTGAGGTAAAAACTGGTTTATTCGAGGGTGATTTGATAGTTACCCAGCGAGCGCCGCAACTTTACGCTCAATCTCTGCGCGGTGATACCAAGAAAAAAGCAGACGAACACACGGAAACTCTTGTACAAACAGCAGAGACTAAAACGCCTAGCTTGCCAGTACCCTGGTGGATTGCAGCCGGGGGAGGATCAGCACTAGCTACTGTAGCTTTTATGGCAGGTACTTTCTGGGCTGGTCGTCATGGCAAATATCAATATCAATTAGCCACAGAAAGCTACCTTACAGAAGAACCTTTAAACAGTGCCGTACCAGAATTCAATGATAACCATCGGGTGACAAGTAAAGATTCAGAGATTGAAAAATAACAATGCTGAGTGCCATTATTAAGTGGGCGATCGCTCGCCGTTGGTTAGTCATTCTAGGGACAATTATCCTTACTATTTGGATATTTCGGACGATTATCCAAATGCCTTTGGATGTTTTTCCTAGCTTTGCACCACCCCAAGTTGAAATTCAAACTGAAGCACCAGGACTCGCCCCCGAAGAATTAGAATCTTTAGTAACTTTACCCATTGAAAGTGCGATTAATGGTACTCCGGGAGTGACAGCAGTCCGCTCATCTTCAGCAGCAGGAATCTCTGTTGTTAAAGTCATTTTTAACTGGGATACTGATATTTATCAAGCTCGTCAGTTAGTAACAGAGCGATTGCAACAGAGCTTTAGTAAGCTACCGTCAGGGGTGGAAACTCCCCAAATTTCCCCTACAAGCTCTCCCATTGGGACTGTATTACAATATGCCTTTACCTCCCAAAGCACTCTTTTGATGGAAGTGCGGCGCATTGTTGATTGGCAAGTAACAAATCGTCTTTTAGCTGTGCCTGGAGTTAGTCAGGTAATAGCATACGGTGGCGATGTTCGCCAATATCAAGTATTAGTTGATCCAGAAAAATTAAAAGCCTTTAATGTCACTTTAGAAGAGGTAGAACAAGCTGCATCTGCTGCCAACGTCAATGCACCTGGTGGCTATTTAATTACACCTGATCGAGAAAAGCTAATTCGTGGAATTGGGCGGATTGAATCTATTGAAGAATTACAGCAATCAGTGATTACTGCCCGCAATGGTACACCTGTCAATCTCTCAGATATTGCTGATGTGCAAATTGGTGCGGCGATCAAACGGGGTGATGGTAGTTTTAACACTCAAAAGGCAATTGTTGTGATGATTAACAAACAGCCTCAAGCCGATACTCCTACTGTCACTCATCTTATAGAAAATGCGATGTTAGAGATTCAAGGAGGATTGCCCAAAGATATCAAAGTTACACCAACCTTTCGTCAAGAAAACTATATTGATTCTTCTATTGAAAATGTTAGAGAGGCTTTAATTGAAGGTAGTATTATTGTTGCTTTAATTCTGATTCCCTTCTTAATGAATTGGCGCAACTTAGCTATTTGTCTAACTGCCTTACCTTTATCTTTATTACTAGGAGTACTATTACTAAATTGGTTAGGGCAAGGTTTAAATACCATGACTTTGGGAGGGTTAGCCGTGGCCATTGGTTCAGCCGTTGATGATGCAATTGTTGATGCTGAAAATGTCTACCGTAATCTGCGAGAAAATAAATATTCTCCCAACCCCCGCCCGGTTTTAGATGTTGTATTTGATGGTTGTCAAGAGGTACGCGATTCGGTATTTGGAGCTACCATCATTACTATAGTTGTCTTCTCCCCAGTTTTTGCTTTAGCAGGTGTAGAAGGTAGCATTTTTATCCCGATGGGATTAGGCTATATGGCAGCAGTTATCGCTTCGAGTATCACAGCATTAACGGTGACTCCGGCTTTATGTGCAATTTTACTGCCTTATGGTCGCTTGCCAGAAACAGAACCTTGGGTAGCGAGATTTTTTAAACGGCTTTATTATCCTTTATTAACATTTTCTTTAAAGCGTGCGGAAATTGTTTTAAGTTTAGCGATCGCTAGTTTGATAGCTGCAACTATAATTTTCCCCTCCTTTGGCAGAATATTTTTACCAGAGTTTCAGGAGCAAACTTTAGTAAATACCCTAACTCTTTATCCGGGGGTTTCACTGGAAGCTACGAATGCAGCTGGTGAAGCACTTCAGCACGCACTCAAGGGAGACTCTAGATTTCCTTATGTGCAGTTGCGTTCTGGACGTGCGCCAGGAGACGGGGATGCAGCAGGGGTGAATTTAGGACACTTGGATATCGAGTTAAGCGATGCAGCGATGAAAGATCGGGAGGGGACAATTGAGAAGTTAAGGGAAGAATTTGCTAAGTTACCGGGGGTAGCACCAAATATTGGTGGTTTTATCTCCCACCGCATGGATGAGGTATTGTCTGGAGTCAGGAGTGCGATCGCTGTCAAAATCTTTGGGCCAGATTTAGAACAACTCCACAGCATTGGACAGCAAGTTAATGATGTCATGAAAACCGTTAATGGGATTGTAGATTTACAACTAGAACCCCAAATACCGATTGAACAAATACAAATAAAATTCAACCGACCTGCTGCTTCCCGGTATGGTTTGACAATAGGTAAACTTTCGGAAATTATTGAAACTGCTCTGAATGGACGAGTAGTATCTCAAATCTTAGAAAAACAACAAACTTTCGATTTAGCTGTGTGGTTAAAGCCAGATGCACGGAAAAATTTGGATACAATTCGCAATTTATTAATTGATACTCCTAGCGGTCAAAAAATTCCTTTATCACAGGTTGCCAATATTGAAAATGGTACTGGGCCTAATACTATAAATAGAGAGAATGTATCCCGATTAATTGTTGTTTCTGCTAACGCTAATGGTAGAGATTTACGCTCAATCGTCAATGAAATTAGAGACAAAGTTAATCAACAATTACATCCACCTTCTGGTTACTATATCCAGTATGCGGGACAATTTGAAGCAGAAGAAAGAGCAACCCAGAATATTTTCATATCGAGTGCGATCGCCTTTGTTGCAATTACAGTCATCATGTACATTTCTGTCAAATCTATCCCTTCTACTGCCATGATTATGATTAATTTACCTTTGGCTTTAGTAGGAGGAGTATTTTCAGTAGCTTTGACTGGCGGCGTTATTTCTATTGCCTCCTTGGTTGGCTTTATCACTCTATTTGGAGTTGCTACCCGCAACGGTTTGTTACTTGTGGATAATTACAACACCAAATTTGCTGAGGGTTTACCACTTAAAGATGTTCTGATTAAAGGGTCAATGGAACGTTTGAATGCCATTTTAATGACAGCTTTTACCTCTGCTTTGGGATTAGCACCTTTAGTAATTGAAAGTGGGCCAGGAAAGGAAATCTTACAACCACTTTCAATAGTAGTGTTAGGTGGGTTGTTTACTTCTACGGCATTAACCTTAGTAGTTCTCCCCGCACTGTATATAAAGTTTGGCAGGTTTTTGCTCCCTCAGCATACTAAAGCAATCTTATATGATTTGTGAAAATGAAAAGTTAAGATACCCGACTTCTTCAAGAACTGGAATATTTTACTTTTTCAATAAAAATTATCGGACTCCCAAAACTGCTAAAAGCATTGTGCCAAATTACCAATCAATTTCAAACAAGGCATAAATTAATGAAAAAGCTAAAATCTAGTTTCATTATTATCGGAAGTGTAGGTCTGCTTTTCTTAGGAGCTTGTAGTAACACTAATCAAAAAGTTAATACAGAAAATAGCTCAGTTTCTTCTACCTCAAGCGCCAAAGCTCCATCAGTTATACCTTCACCTGCGGCTAAAAAAACAAATAGTCCACATGGTGAATCTAAAGGTGGCCAAGTTGTAGAGACAGGAACTTATCACTTGGAGTTCTTAGCAGAGAAAGAAACCAATACAACTCACATGGATTTATATTTGCAAACAGGTGACAATCACGAAGCAGTACCTAATGCAAAGGTAATCGCTCAAGTCCAGCTACCGGATGGGAAACAAAAGTCAATTCCTTTAACCTATGACGTTAGTGGTAAACACTACACAGCAATGCTATCCGAAAATACATCTGGTCAGTATCAGGTGAAAATTACTGCGGATATTAAAGGTGAAAAAGTAGACGGTCGTTTTAATTTTAATCGGTAACTGTTAGCTCGACTGACTGAATTACGAATTAGTCTGACAAGTGAAATTTATGCGAGTGCTACTAGTAGAAGATGAAACAGATTTAGGTGATGCCATTAAGCGAACTCTTACCCAACACAAGTATTTAGTCGATTGGGTACTAAATGGTACAGATGCATGGGCATATTTAGAAAATAGCTGGACACAATATACACTAGCTATTTTCGATTGGATGCTACCAGGAATATCAGGATTAGAATTGTGCAAACGGCTACGCTCCCATAAAAATTCTCTACCTGTGTTAATGCTGACAGCCAAAGACAGCATGGAAGATAAAGTGGCTGGGCTAGATGCTGGCGCAGATGACTATTTAGTAAAGCCATTTGGCATGGCAGAATTATTAGCAAGATTGCGAGCATTGCAGAGGCGATCGCCCCAATTTCAGCCCCAAGAATTAACTGTTGGCAATCTAACTTTAGATTACGGCAATAATTTAGTTGTTGGTCAGAATGCTGCGGGAAATAAACACGAAATTACTCTAACAAATAAAGAATTCCAGTTACTAGAATATTTTATGAAGCACCCAAACCAAATTGTTACTACAGAACAAATTCGCAATCAGCTTTGGGAAGTAAGTGCAGAACCAGTTAGTAATGTCGTAGCTGCTCAAATGCGGTTGCTGCGTCGCAAACTAGCTAATAGTGGTTGCGAAAATATAATTGAAACTTTGCATGGGATGGGATATCGTCTGAATCTGACTTTTAATACTCTCCGTTCTCAAGAGCATAATTCGTAGCTGTAATTTACAGCTTGATTTATAATTTCGGAGTTTCAACCTAGCGCTAACACCAAAATACTTTCCAATTCGCTATTTCCAAACTGGATGATGGTGTCAAAATTTTCTCGTATAGTTGTCACAATTTTGGATGTTGGGCTATTGCCAATACGGAGATAGATAAATTTTGGTGGATGGCCATAGAGAAGACTACGTTGATGGAAATCAGAATATTTAGAAACAATCACAAAATCATTAGCTTTAGCATATTCCCAAATGACTAAATCATCGGTATTGGTAAGTGCTAATGCTTTAACATGAGAGGAATTGGGGTACAAATCCAAAATTTGGGGAATAATCCGATCAGAAAGGTTTTCGTCCAAAAGCAGTTTCACAGGGATGCTACAAATAATTTTTTCTCACGATCAGCAGCAAAGGCAAGACAGGCTTTTATATCTTCGGATGTGAGTTCTGAAAAATCCTCTAGAATTTCTTCTTCGGTCATACCACTTGCAAGATATTCTAAAATGTCATACACGGTAATCCTCATTCCCCGAATACAGGGTTTGCCACTACGTTTGCCAGGTTCGATTGTTACAATGTTGTCGTAGTTCATGGTATCAGTGAAATTTTATATTTAGGGGAGACATCTGAAAACAAGGTGTTGCCAACAACAAGATATTGACCCAAGCTAATCAAATCTATATAGAATCATTAGTATCATAAGTTTATAAATTTTGTTCGCTATCAGCGAATTATTTTTAAATAATTGCTATTTTTATGAATCAAAATAAACTATTTCAGCAAACCCGCCTGCGTTTAGCGCTGTGGTATGCGCTTGTCATGGCTTTGATTTTAAGCCTGTGCGGATTCGGCATCTACAGAGCAATTTCCCATGCCCATTGGATGACATTAGACCGAGAACTGGAATCTGTCGCTGGAACCTTACACGATACTATTGAACTGAAACTACAGCAACCTGGTCAATTGGAACCAGTAATACAGCAACTTTTACCTAATATTTGTGTGGTTGGCACTAGCTGCATTCAAGAGCAATTAAGTTCTAAACGCCATATTTTAAGCGCAATTAATCAAGGTAATTATTATGTCCGTTTTTTCGATAATTCAGGACGCTTAATTGCGATCGCAGGAACTTATCCAGAAGGATTTCCTATAGTCTTTAATAAAGAACTTTGGCAAACTCTTAAAGATAGCAAAGGCAACTTTTATCATCAAATTTCCTTTGTGCTACACACCCAAGAAAATCTCGATTGGGGTTACATCCAAGTAGGGCGAAGTCTCGCGGAATTTAATAGTTATCTCACTGCGGTAAAACTCACTTTAGCAGTGGGATTACCAATTGTAATGGGTTTGGTTGGTTTTGCTAGTTGGTGGTTAGCAGGATTGGCAATGCAGCCGATTTATCGCTCATATAAACAAGTCCAACAATTTACAGCAGATGCCGCACACGAATTACGAACACCTCTAGCAGCAACACAAGCGACAGTAGAATCCGCTCTGATGATGCCTCAATTAGATGAAACAGAAGCGCGAGACATTCTACAAACCCTACACCGTCAGAATCAGCGACTCACAACTATAGTTACAGATTTACTGCTGCTAACTCGCCTGGATCGTCAATCTGTGCCAATGCAACGTGACATTTGTTGCTTGGATGATATTGTTAATGACTTAATAGAGGAATTTGCAGCATTAGCGATCGCAGCCGATATTACACTAACATCTTCAACCCGGGTTTCAAATCCTCTAAATATTGTCGGCAATGAAGATCAGCTTTATCGCTTGTTTTCTAATTTAATTGTCAACGCAATTCAATACACCCCATCAGGAGGAAAGGTAACGGTTACCGTAGACCGCAGTGATCATTATGCCGTGATTCAGGTACAAGATACAGGCATTGGTATTCCCCAGCCAGAGCTAACGCGAATTTTTGACCGCTTCTATCGAGTGAATAGCGATCGCTCCCGTAGCACTGGCGGTTCTGGATTAGGATTAGCGATCGCACAAGCAATTGTTTTGGCACACCACGGCAGTATAGATGTGCAAAGTGAATTCGGCAAAGGTAGCACTTTTACTATTAAGTTACAAAGAAAGCCAGGAGGCAGGAAACACGATAGCGCAGCGTCTCGTAGAGAGCGTCGGCAGGAGGCAAAAATTATTCACAGAAACTACTTTACATCTGTGGAAAACTTGTGGAAAAACATGCGAGTTTTTCCACAAGGTAATTATACTTAATTAAGTTTTACCAGCAAAATATCAAGTTTTCCACAGATTTTTCCACAATCTAAGTTAAATTTAATCAATTTTTATACGTTACTTAATATTCTCGACTACTTATTCAGCCGTCAAGGCTAATGATCAGAGTGCTGGTTGTGGAAAACTTAAAATAAATCTTCACGATGGTTTTTGGGAGCGGCTAGTCATATTGATGCGATCGCTCAGTTGGCGTAGAGTTTGTGCTAAAGTGCGATCGCTTTCTTGAAGTTGAGTAATTTTATCGCAACTATAGATTACCGTTGTATGGTCTTTACCACCAAATTCCTCGCCAATTCTCGGCAAACTCAGAGATGTGTGTTGGCGCATGAGATACATTCCTATTTGACGCGCCCAGCTAATCTCTCTACGTCGTGAGTTACCTTTGAGATCGTCTATTAAAATATCAAAATTATCTGCCACAACCTTTAAAATTGCTTCTGGGGTAGCTGTCATTTTTTCGTTAGGCGGTTCTAAAACTGGTGTGATATTTTCCACCGTCATCGGTAAGCCCCAAATGGAAATATAAGCCACCGCCCGAATTAAAGCTCCTTCTAATTCTCTAATATTAGAAGTGTAGTTAGAAGCAATATACTCAATCACGTCGCGGGGAAGCCGAATATTTTCATCCTCAGCTTTTTTCTGCAAAATAGCCATTCTAGTTTCTAAATCCGGCTTTTGGATATCTGCGATTAACCCCATAGAGAACCGAGAACAAAGCCGCTCTTGTAAGCTAGGAATCTGGTTAGGAGGACGGTCGGAAGCAATGACAACTTGTTTGCCAGCTTCATGTAAAGTATTAAAAGTATAAAAAAATTCTTCTTGGGTGTATTCCTTCCCTTCAAGAAACTGAATATCATCAACTAATAAAACATCAGCGGCTCGGTAATGCTCTCGAAAACTTTGCATACTATCCTTACGAATCGCTGTAATTAAATCATTAGTAAACTGCTCAGTCGAAACATAAAATATTTTACAATTAGGCGAAATTTCCCAGCGATAGTGACCAATAGCTTGCATGAGATGAGTTTTACCCAAACCTACGCCACCGCATAAAAATAAAGGATTAAACTCTTTACCTGGAGATTCTGCAACTGCCAAAGAAGCAGCATGAGCCATCCGATTGTTAGCACCAACTACAAACCGGGAAAAGACATATTTAGAGTTTAAATCAGTAGTTTTATGATTGTGATTAGGAACAGCTTCCGAAATACTGCTAGGATTTGGTGATTCCCAAGAAACCTCTCGCTCACTAAAATGAGAAACTTCATCACCTTGAGCAACAGTAATGTAAATTCCTACGGGATGACCGAGAATATCTTGTACTACATGAGCAATGGTATTGATGTAATACTTCTGTAACCAATTACGAGCAAATGGGTTAGGAGTACGAATAACCAAGCAATTATTTTCTAATCGCTCTGCACTAGCAGTTTTGATCCAAGTTTCAAAGGTGGGTCGGGATAGTTCAAGCTGTAGGCGCTCTAGTACCTGACTCCACAGATTTTCTATGGGAATTTCCATTATCCACAACCTTTGCTGCTAATCGTCACAATAGAAGAGAAAGCACCAATTTAGCATCCAGACACGCTAGACCTAGAATAAGCTTTTAACTTGTAATCATTTTGGGACATACCCAGTAGGCAAGATCCTAACATCCACTGTCTGATACGGAGAAGCAACGACACATGAAGACAACAAACCATCACTTAGCGCCCAAAAAGATTGAAAAAGAGGCAAGGGAGCAGGGAGCAGGGAGCAAGGGGGATGGGGCCATTTCCTCAAGCGAAGTGCCCCTCTTCGGAAGGGGTTTACGCCATAGGTTGTCCATGCTCTCATATGGGTTAGCAGTGGTGTTATTGGGGAGCTGCTCTCTTTTACCTGCTAAGACCTTTGAGACTCGGCAAAACGAGACTCAAACCCAAACGACAACAGAACCTAATCCGGTAATTGTTCCCCCGCCGATTTTTTCTTCGTCTGGAGATCCTAATTTTGTGGTGAAGGTAGTGCAACAGGTGGGGCCTGCGGTAGTTCGCATTGATTCTTCCCGAACAATCACTTCTCGCATACCCAACGAATTTAATGATCCATCATTTCGGCGGTTTTTTGGAGGTGCAGTACCACAGCCTAGAGAACGAGTAGAGCGGGGTAGTGGCTCTGGATTTATCATTACTTCCTCAGGCCAAATTTTGACCAATTCTCATGTGGTAGATGGTGCTGATAGAGTGACTGTCACACTCAAAGATGGCCGAACTTTTGACGGTAAAGTTTTGGGTGAAGATCCGGTAACTGATGTGGCTGTGATCGAAATCGATGCTAATAATCTGCCAACCCTAGCAGTGGGTAATTCCGATGCTTTGCAACCAGGAGAAGCAGTAATTGCCATTGGCAACCCTTTAGGCTTGAATAATACCGTAACATCTGGGATTATTAGTGCTACAGGTCGTTCTGGTAGCGATATCGGTGCTAGTGACAAGCGGGTTGATTACATCCAAACTGATGCTGCGATTAACCCTGGTAATTCCGGTGGCCCATTGCTAAATGTTCGTGGCCAAGTAATTGCGATGAACACAGCTATTATTCGAGGTGCTCAAGGTTTGGGATTTGCTATCCCCATTAATACTGTGCAAAGAATTTCCCAGCAATTAATTGCTACAGGCAAGGTGGATCATCCTTATTTGGGCGTTCAGATGGTGACACTAACACCAGATATCAAAGAGAGAATAAAAAGTAGAGCAGGCGATCGCTTAAATCTTACAGCAGAAAAGGGAGTTTTGCTGGTTGAGATTGTGCCGCGATCGCCTGCATCTGTGGCTGGACTACGAGTTGGTGATGTGATTAAAAGCATTAATAACCAGCCTGTTACTAAAATTGAAGAAGTACAAAGGCTAGTAGAAAAGAGCAAAATCGGTACCAATCTACCAATAGAAGTGGAACGCAATGGGCAAACTGTCCAAATAGGAGTTCAACCTGCTCCTTTGCCTGTAAGACGTGAAGGATGATGTTAGGAGGCAGGAGGCAGGAGGCTGGAGTTATAAAAAAAAATTTCCCTAATGCCCAATACTTCTCTACGAGAGGCTACGCCCTAAGCGTAGCTATGCCGCAGGCTTTACGGCAAAGCTCAGTACAAGTGCCCAATGCCCCACTAACCATTGCTTAAAGGAGTTTTATCATGACTGAGTTAGCGCCAATAATTCAATTAGGCAATCCAACATTACGCCAAAAAGCTGCTTGGGTTGAGAATATTCAAGATGAGCATATCCAAAAATTAATTAAAGACTTAATTGCCACTGTTGCCAAAGCTAACGGTGTGGGAATTGCTGCGCCTCAAGTAGCACAATCCTATCGTTTATTTATTGTGGCTTCCCGTCCTAATGCCAGGTATCCCAACGCCCCAGAAATGGAACCTACTGCCATGATTAATCCCAAAATCATTGCTCATTCAACTGAAGTTGTCAAAGATTGGGAAGGTTGTTTAAGTGTTCCAGGAATTAGGGGGTTAGTTCCTCGGTATAAAGCTATTGAAGTGGAATACACTGACTATCAAGGCAAGTTACAAAAGCAAGAATTAACCGATTTTATCGCTCGGATTTTTCAACACGAGTATGATCATCTCAACGGTATCGTATTTGTAGATCGCCTAGAAAGCACTCTTGATATGATTACTGAGCAGGAATATCAACAACGAGTCGTTAACAAATAGATGTGAGTGGAGAGTGGTGTACACCAATATTGAATCATTTTTAAGCTCATCCCACCCCTAAAAGGGGATAGGATAACACGTGCATACTGATGACGGTTGACGGTTAACAGTCATCAGTCAACAGTTAATAGTTAACAGTTAACGGCGGGGCGGCTATCCCGGACACCCCACAAAGCAAGTGGGCTTCCCGCCGCCTTAGTGAGAAGCTTACGCAAAAATCACCAAAAAGCTTAATTTATTAAATCGCCTTTTCTGCGAGAGGCTTCCGCCAAAGCGAAGCGTCTCGTAGAGAAGAGAAGAATCGTAGAGCGTGCGTAAGTCCTATTAATTTCGAATTACGAATTACGAATTACGAATTACGAATTATTTAAGCGTGTGCTTCACAAACTTGTTCGTCCCGCCACAATTGATATAGCCGCGTTGCTGGCATCGTCATATATAAAACATCACCCGCACTGAGGTTAGTTTCTAATAAATCCCAGCCGTGAAGGGTTTGGTGGTTTGTTTCTACATACAAAGGTACACAGTCAGCTGACATCGCTACATCTTTCACCCACTGGCCACAAAAGACATGTGAAGGTGTAATCACAGTTGCAAAAGCCACCCAAAGACTATCTGCTGTGATGCCATTGCCAAGAATGCGTCCCCCTAGTGCAGCGGCGGCAAAAGCTGGGGCTGCTAGTTCAGCCGGACTCAGTACGGCCTCGAAGCCAAATAGCTGTTGGGCTATGCCAGCAAAATCGGGATCGGCATAATGAACAATCACCGGAATGCTGGGTGTCAAACCTTTGGCTTTAAGAGCAATTTCCAGATTGGTAGCATCATTGCTAGTAACAGCAAGCACTGCGGCGGCACAGTCTATATTGCTGGCTTTGAGTATTGTGCGGAAGCTGGCATCTCCCTGAATAACAGGAATACCTAGTTCGCGGGCGGTATTAATATATTTGTTGTTGGAGTCGGGTTCAACTACTACAACTTCATGTCCGCTGGCGTGGAGTTGCTGGACAATTCTCACCCCAATACCACTCAATCCACAAACAATGTAGTGATATCGCTGGGGAATTCGGGCTGCATCCCAAAATTGCTTAAAGCGGCTTCCTAAGACAAAATCGGTGAGCATTGCATACCAAATACCAATTACCACTGCTCCAACCAGCATCATCACAACAGTAAATAACTTAATAGTGTTAGGAGCATTTTCTACTACTTTGTCATTACCACCGGCTCCCGTAATCATCCCTACAGAAAAATATAGAGCATCGACAGGAGATAAACTCAACTCTGCCGACATGTAGGTTAGTGTAGCAATCAGAATAACTGCCAAGAGTACAATAGCGCCCACCACTACCGATCGCCCATGTTGCTGAAACTGCTTAAGATTAGTCATAACTTTCAGCAGTTTTTTTATCAATGATCTCCGGGGAGAACGGATGCGGGGTTGGGTGCCAATAATTAAGCGATCGCCTACTTTTATCTCTTGTCCAGATATTACACCTGACACCAAATCCATCTCACCTTCTGCTGGCAAGTAATAAATTAACATCCGCGATCGGTCTTCCCACAATTCACTCAGCTTTAGACCCCTCCAGAAGTGGTTTTCATCAATGAATTCTTCGTGAATTGGCCAAGTTTGCTGAAATAATTTGATTTGTCCGATCGCTCGGTTTCCCAGTGCTGCAAAGGTGAATACGGGTGCTGCTAATCCCACAACACTCATACTCAAATGGTCTGGCAAACTTTGATCTAGGCGCTCCCCCAAATTTGTATTATAAAAACGGTTGATAATCCGAATCTGGGGATTCAGCACCCGCGCTTGCATCATAATAGACAAATTCAGAGCATCTTTAGATCCAGCGATGACTAAAGTGTGTGCCTGTTGAATTCCTGCTGCTGTTAGGGTAGAAGCTGCTTGTAAATCGCCAACAATCACATCTCCTGCTGTTTCGCCAGGGATAGATTGGTGATGAATGCCAACAACGAAGGCTCCCTGGTGTCTCAGCAAACGAAAGGTTTTATATCCGGTACGTCCTAAGCCACAAACAATAATTCGAGGTTTCATGAAACGGCAGCATCTTTTACAGGTAGGGCTGCATTTCTAGTTATTTATCAATATTGTTGCCCACTTTCCGGGAATATAACTGTAGCTGACAACACGATTGCTTTAAATAATGCGAAAAATTGATGCACCCCTTAGCCTAATCACTTACAAAAGTGTAGTGGCTTCCCGCCCTTATGTCAGATGGGCGATCGCTGACTAACTCCTTACTAACTCCTTAAATAGGAGAGTTTTTCTAGGCAGGGCTTCAACAGCTAATAAAAACAGCCAATAAAATAATATAGAAAAATATGGCAATTTTTGTAGGTTGTGATACGCTATCTGCTTGAGGAGTGTGGAGGAACCGAAAATGGCAAAGCTGCGCGTGGGGTTACTGTTTGGCGGTCGTTCGGGAGAACATGAAGTTTCGATCAAATCAGCACGGGCGATCGCTAAAGCCTTGAGTGCAGAGCAAAATGCTAGTAAGTACGAAATACTGCCTTTTTACATCCAAAAAGATGGACGCTGGCTAGCCGGAGAAGCACCCCAAAAGGTTTTAGAAACTGGCACTCCGCTACTGGAATCTGAACAATCAACTTCCCAAGGAAATCTGACATCCAACCCTCAAGCCAAAATCCTCAGCAAGTGGCAATCTCCTTCTCAAGTTGCCCAAGTGGATGTTTGGTTTCCCATTCTCCACGGCCCCAACGGTGAAGACGGAACAATCCAAGGGTTACTCACTTTGATGCAAGTTCCCTTTGTCGGTTCTGGGGTGTTAGGTTCGGCAGTGGGGATGGATAAAATCGCCATGAAAATGGCCTTTGAGCAAGCGGGACTAGCACAGGTAAAATACAAGGCGATAACTAGAGCGCAGGTTTGGTCTAATCCTTGCGTATTTCCGAAATTGTGTGATGAAATTGAGGCAGCATTAGGTTATCCCGCTTTTGTTAAGCCTGCTAATTTGGGTTCATCAGTGGGTATTGCCAAAGTGCGATCGCGCCAAGAATTAGAAGCCGCCTTAGATAATGCTGCCAGTTATGATCGAAGACTGGTTGTGGAAGCCGGTGTCGTAGCCAGGGAAGTTGAGTGTGCTGTTTTAGGAAACGATCAACCTCAAGCCTCTGTCATTGGAGAGATTACTTATGACAGCGATTTTTATGATTATGAAACTAAATATACTGAGGGTCGCGCAGATTTACTGATCCCAGCACCGCTTCCAGATGCGATCGCCCGTCAAATTCAGGACATGGCTTTACAAGCTTTTGCAGCGGTTGACGCTGCGGGGTTAGCAAGGGTAGATTTTTTCTACGTGGAAGCAACAAAAGAAGTTTTGATTAATGAAATAAATACGTTGCCAGGCTTTACTGCGACTAGTATGTATCCCCAACTCTGGGCCCATAGTGGAGTCTCCTTTCCAGAATTAGTTGATCGGTTAATTCAACTTGCTCTTGAAAGGTATTCTCCTAGCTAACGGAGAAAACAAGCGAACTGATTTTTAAATTTTTACAGTAAAAAGTCACAATAAATACAGAATTTTGGCAAAAGTTAGCCAGATTTGGTAGCCTATATTTTACAAAAAAGCTACTTAAATCTGAACTTTTGTTACGGATACCTGATGCTTAACTCCTCCAGTACAATTTATTGACTAGAGGGGTACAAATCTGAAAGTAATCATGGAAAAAAGTCAGAGTGTACAGCGCGAGCGAACCCAACTAAGAGGGGCTACTCCAGAGCTGACAAACAGGAAATCGAGATTAAAACAAAGCTCGAACGTTCTGATATATCTGGTTGCACATCATCCTTGGCTATTGTTAACTGGGTGTTTAGCCATGTTTTTAGGAGGTGGTGCCTTTGCCCTGTACAGCTTAGGTAATGCTGGACAGGTAACACAAGAAGAACCAGAAAAAATCCCAGTTATAGTTGAAGAACCAATCAATGCGCCTTCTGAGAATAGTAATCCTACACCTTTATGGATGGTGGCTGCGATCGTCCTCAGCTGTGGTAGTGGTTCCTTGCTCATTTTCCGAATGCTCAACCGGACAACCCAACCGCAAAAAGTCCAAAAACAGATTAACCGTCATCAGGCACGCTTGGCACAGAACCATTACCAAAGATTGGAGCCACGCCTTCCCAAGAACCAGCCAATCTTTGTGCCACAGCCACAACTGATGCCTATGATGCAGATGCGACCTAAAACAAAACATTTGGTGACGGTTCTGCCAGCAGAACACAAGCACCACTTGGATATGCGCACAGACTCTTTGGCAGACTTGATGGATCTTCGTAAAGATAGTTCATTGTCTGCAATTTTACGCCAGTATTAAAGTTCCTGTAAAGCAAAAACCTTTCAAAATAATATTTTTTGCGAATTAAGGCACGGTTATACCGTGCCTTTACTAGTATCTAGAGGATATATAGCTGTTCTCACTTCGGTGCAACCCCACCCCGTATTTGCTGAGGCAAACACTCCCTTCTCTTTGCTAAGGAGAAGGGTTGCGGTGAACGCGCTTAAAAAATGATCTTGCCGAAAAAAAAAGCAGCAGTCTGTCCAGTTAAACTGATAAGGTTGAAAATAGCAGATCAAGCAGTGAATAACATAGTGCGGTTAGTTTTGACAGCAATATTGCTGGTGCTAGTGACAGCTTGTGGCAGTATTGGACTGCTACCGACTAGCGAGTTAGTGCAAAAAGCGATCGCACTTGGGCTAGAGCAAACTCAACAAAAACTTAGCCAACAGTTGGATCTAGATTTTCAAGGATTTGAAATCAAGCGGCTATCAATTACCCAAGAACAACCTCTAACGATTGAAAATTTACCAGCTTTCCGCGTTCGGGGAACCTACGACTTGATTGTAAAACTACCAAAACGGCGCTTGACGCAACCAAAAAAACCTTTTGACGTTTACCTGCAAATTCAGCAAGAAGGCAAAACCTGGCGATTGCTGCTTCCAGAAAAAGGTAGTAAAGAGACTCAATCAATTTGGCGTAGCTATCTCATCGAATAACTGGAATGTGCAACTAGAAAAACCATCACAATCTATTTATGCTGATACTTTCGCTAAAAGGATAGCAAAGATACTCAACCTAATTGGCGTAGCTATTTCATCGAAAAACTGGTGTGTGCAAATAGAAAAACCATCACAATGATTCCCGTATAACTGCTGGGCTATAATCATGATCGAGGTGATAGTTTCACCGGAGACAGGGCAAAATGTATATCAACTTTTTCATCAGTTCCATTATTGGAATTGTGGTTTCGGTGCTGGTGGCTTTTGGCTTACTGCAATGGTTGCATATCCCTGCTGGTAACTTTCTTGATTGGGTGATTGGTGGTGCAAGTTTTTGGTGGCTGTTGGTAATTGTTACAGTACCGTGGAATGTGCATTTTCAAGCGAAAGAAGTCTTAGCAGAAGCAGCACAATCAACTGAGAAAGGCATTCCAGTTGATGAGAAACAAGTAAAATATGTGACAGTGTTGGCAAAGCGATCGCTATGGGTTGCCATTGCTTTACACTTATTCTCAGCCGTTGGTCTTTATACTCTTGCTGCCACTGGTATTAGTACGGTTGGATATATAAGTTCTGGTGCTGCTTTGTTATTAACAATTCTGCGTCCAGCAATTCGGGCGTATGAGTATTTATATACACGGTTAGCGATGATTCGCCAAGAATGGAAGTATCCGCGCGAAGATATTTTTGAACTGCGCGATCGCTTCTCTATATTGGAACAAAAAATCCAGTTATTGGAGGAGCAACTCAACCCAGAACAATCTTATTCATTACCCGCAACTCAACAACGCTTTGCCGAAGAGACTCGTAAAGATTTAGCCCGGATTGCGGCTAACTTAGAAGAACTACGGGCGACAAATCAAACTGAACATGAGCGTTTGGGGAGAGAGGCCAGAAATGCGATCGCGCAACTTTCTAGTGATGGACAATTTCTCGATCATGTCCGCGAAATCATTCGATTTTTTAAGACAGCTTAATTATTGCTTTCATGGTTATAGCAGTTCTCGTTTACATGAAGTAAGTTTTTCAACTTCACCTCCAACCCCTCTCCTTGGTAAGGAGAGGGGAATTTTTGCGCCAGCAAATACGGGGGTAAGGTTTCGACTGTATATGTTATAACTTTGTACGGTTAATGTTTGGTGAAGCTCACATAACTTCAGGAGTACTTACGGTGAATCAGATACAACTGACTTTAACTATTGGTTACTTATTAATGACATGCTATTTTTTAAGCAATTGGTTAATATTTTCTCTACGTCATCCTGCTTCCAGTCCAGAAGATAAATTTTTATCGGTTGTGATATTTTTGGTAACAACTATCTTCTGGCCTCTAATGATTCCAATATCTTGTTTAGAAATGGTTCAAAAAAGGCAAATAGACTTTAGTAAAATGATTCCTATTCTCTTAGCAATATTTGTATTTAGTATTTCATATTATTTAACCGAATAATTAATAATTCCTCCTCACAAATTGCATCGATATAAAGAGAAGCCGGAAGATTGACTTGTTAACTTCCGGCTTCGTTATACACAACTACCTTTACTTGTTAGGCAGTCTATTTATTGAATTTGGAATTGATTAACGGCGTCTGCTGCCAAAACCAGTTGAGCGGCGAGGTGCTGTACTACGCCCACTACCAAAACCACTACCAGAGTTGCGTCTAGGTGAAGTAGCTCTGCCAGAGGGCCGCAACGTACTACCACCAAAACCAGAACCAGAAGGACGATTATTACCTGTAGTACTACGCGGTGTATTGCGTACAGTTGAATTTCCAGGATATGACCTTCTAATTGTTCCTGTATTGCGGAACGCAGTGCGATTTCTCACGGCTGCGGGTTGCGCGTTGTACCGAGTTTGGTAGCTTTGAACTGCTTGGCCATAGCTTCCGCCATATCCACCAAAGCCAGTTAATCCTTGTCCTGATTGATAGACAGGGGGTACATAATACTGGGGTCTAAACAACATACTACCAATTGCCTGACCGGCCAAGCTACCAGCCACAGACCCAGCAAAGGGTGCCCAGAAGCTATTTTCTCGACGGACTACAACTGTCTCTTGTTGTCCTGTTTGAGGATTGGTTTTATTCTCGGTAACGTTGTGGACGTACTCAATTTTAAAGTCTTCCGTTAGATATAAAACTGGTTGTCCTTTATCTACCTTTAGATATGTCTTTTTACCCTGCTTAATTTCATCATCAGTTAACCGTGCCATTTGCAAATTTTCGGTTGCAAAGGTTGGGGGCTTATTGTTAAGTAAAAACAGGTTATACTCACCAGTTGCATCGTCGTATGTAGCTTGTTGTATTTGATACTCTCCGTCACTCAACTTTGTGTTAGTGGAGGTTTGGCTAACGTTCTTAGCCGGAGGGGTAGTTTCGTTTCCCCCACCGCAAGCAACAGTTGTCATACACAAACTCAGAGCTAAAAAAACGGCTGTAAATTTACGTACTATGGTCATGATCATTGGATTATTGTCCTATCTCTGAGCTTAACAATTTCTCGATGTGAGTAGTAAGTACGGACTACCCAACAGATTACAAAGGAATCAATTCTGGGTAATATTGCAATAGTTGATCGCTAGTGAGTTCATCGCCTAACTGTGCTGGCGAGAAATGTACTTGGATTGCCTTCAATCTATGTTTATAATGCAAATTTATCAATGCTTTCAATCCTTCCTTGAGTGCCTGAACGTTAGAAAGATCAGTTTCTAACTCTGGTACTTCTCCTTCATAAGCTACTGTAAGCATCACAATGACGTTGCGGGTTACAGGTATAGATAAAGGTTCATTCAATCCAGAGTCAGAACTGTAATCTGGTTCACTCAGATATCTTTGGGCAGAGTCAGTAAATAATTCATTCACGTAATCTCCTGCCTCGCCTTCATCAAAAAATACATCGCCTTCGTTGGCAGCAGACAACCAATATTCATCATATTGCAATAAGGTTTGGCTAATTTCTACCAATCCTTCTCCCAAAACTTCTAAGTCGCCATCGGCATCGATCGCATCCCGTCCAGCACTATTTAATACTCCCAAAATTGGTGCTACCTCACCTCCCCCTAAGTGCAGAAATAGGCGAAAGACTACATAGCGAGTTCGACCGATCATTTTATTAAAGGTATCGCGCATTCTTTCCTCCAAATTTTATTTTTTCATTAGTTATGAGTTTAATAACTAATGACTAATATAGTGAAATCCCTTGACAAATTCCATAACCATATTTAACGAAGGTAATATATCATATTTTGTTGATTCAGTGGCTATATCATCATAAATTAAAGCATTGAGTGCAGAACGATTAATAAATCTTTTCCCAAAGTTGGGATGGTCATAAATAATCAAAGTGTGGGCGCTGGAATTCGTTAAAACTATTTGGGTTGGGGATTTGCAAAAATTTAACTTTGCGGCTACTTCGATATTTTTTTTCATCTGTTTAATTGTTGTAGCCTGACTCATGGCTTGATCTAGAAGAATATTTAATTGTTTCAGCATCTGGGGCGATTTTAAATCTTGGTTTGTAACAATTTCACCGTTAATAATTTCCATCAAACTGGAAATATTCTTTTGGGTAGATGCTGCATCTAGAAAGGGAAGAATCACAATGTAAGCAGTAGGAAATAATGCTTCGTCGCTATCTACATGAAATGTGAAAACAGTTCGACGACGACTAATTTCGATGCTTGGAGGTTGTTTTAGTCCCCGGTATTCCTGAGCAATTTGGTAGTAAGCGCCAGCGATCGCAAAATTAGCTTCGTGTTCTATGGGTGCATCAACAATAATTCGGATTGTTGGCGGTGTTTCGTTAAAAAAGTCTCGTGAGTCTTCCGAATGAAACTTTTGGATAATGGAGCGATCGCCTGCGGGGCTAAGATCAACCCATTCACAAATCATGCCTTCAGTTTTTAAACCAAACCTGGAGGTGGCATAAAGCTTTGCTCCTGTTAATGTTGCTCCTGTTAAGTCAGCACCAATCCATTCCGCCCTTATTAATTTTGCCTGAGTTAAATCGGCGTGGATGAAAATTGTATTTGTTAAATTGGCATTGCTTAAATCTGCGCCAATTAAAGTAGCTCCGCTCAATTTTGCACCGCTCAAATCTGCCCACCGGAGATTTGCGCCGCTCAAATCTGCCCATCGGAGGTTCGCCCCGCTCAAATCTGCTCCGCTCAAGTTAGCATGACTGAGATTCGCTTGTCTGAGTTCGGCATCTCGTAAATTTGCGCCGCTAATGTCAGAACGACTAAGATCACTAGCATTTAAGTTAGCCATCTCTAAGTTTGCTCCTGTCAAGAAAGCGCCTCTTAAGACAGCTTCACTCAAGTTCGCGTGACGGAGATTCGCTTGGCGGAGTGTCGCCTCTCGCAAATCGGCACTGGTGAGGTCAGCCTCCGACAAGTCGGCGCGACTGAGGTCAGCGCGAATTAACTCGGCACGGATCAATGTGGCTCCTCTAAGTTGAGCGCGACCCAGATCCGCTCGAATCAAATTAGCGACGTTGAGGCTGGCGTTGTTTAGGATGGCGCTACATAGATTCGCCCCACTCAATCTTGCTACATTCAGCTTGGCATTGCTCAAGTTAGCTTCACTCAGATTCGCGCCACTTAGGTTGACTATACTCAAATTAGCATCGCTAAGATTCACGCCAGTGAGTTTGGCCCCACTCAGGTTAGCTTCCGCGAGGTCAACACCACTAAAGTTTAAGACTCCTGCTGCGTATTGTTCCAGTAATTCCTCTACAGTCATTGATGCTACCCCTTGGATGCCAACTTTAATAGTTGGTAAAGTCATAAAAAACGGAATGTCAAAATCAAAAATGAATATTGGGATTTTAGGACTGGGACTGATAGGCGGATCTTTGGGTTTTGATTTGCGATCGCAAGGACATCATATCTTAGGAGTCAGTCGCCGTGAATCCACCTGTCAAAAGGCAGTTGCTCTCGGCAGTGTTGATGAAGCATCCGTTGATCTGAGTCTATTGACAGCCGCAGAGGTTGTATTTATTTGTACACCTCTAGCGCTTATTGTGCCCCAATTTGAACAGTTGATCGCTCATTTATCTACCACTACCGTCGTAACTGATGTGGGTTCGGCGAAAGCACAGATAGTCAAGGCGATTTCTCCCCTGTGGGATAATTTTATCGGCGGTCACCCAATGGCGGGAAGGACAGACAGTGGAATAGAAGCTGCACAGCGACATTTATTTGTTGATAAGCCTTATGTACTAACACCGATAGCGACAACACCAACTAGTGCAATTACGGTTGTGGAAGAAATTGTGCGATCGCTTGGGGCTAATATCTACCATTGTCAACCTGAGCAACATGACCGCGCTGTTAGTTGGATTTCCCATTTACCTGTAATGGTCAGTTCCTCCTTGATTGCTGCTTGTTTGAGTGAAACTGACCCCGATGTGTTGGAATTAGCCCAAAAGTTAGCTAGTTCAGGTTTTCGGGATACCAGCCGTGTAGGTGGTGGAAATTCAGAATTGGGTGTGATGATGGCGCGGTATAATCGTCAAGCATTGCTGCGATCGCTGCAACAGTATCGCCAAAATCTCGATGAGTTGACTAACTTAATTGAGCAAGAAAATTGGGCAGTTTTAGAGCAAAAGTTGAAATCAACTGGTAAGGCACGACCTAATTTTGTTGATTAGTTTAAGGGTGCGTTATGTTATTGATAACGCACCCGTTTCAACATTTTGTGAGTTAATTGTTTATTGGTTGTGAATGCTTTTTGAGGTAGTTAATCAAGCCGCGTAGCTGCTTTCTTCGCAAATCAATAAATATAGCCATTTAATAATTGTAACAGCAAAATCTTTACAAAATGCTACTCGCCAGTTTTATCGTCACCAAACTGATGTACTATACAGATAAATTTACAAAAATAAACAATGATAGAACGCCCAATCAAGAAATCGGAACGTCAGTCCCAAGCAAGCACTGACAACAACTCCGAAAATACGGATTCTATAGCTCCTATTGAATCCAACCCCAAAAGCTCCAAACCGAGCCGTAATCGCTCGTCTGGCACTGGGAAAAAAGCATCCTATGGAGATGAAAACAGACAGCAGGGGAATCCTGCCCTAGCGCGTGGACCAAAACCCGTTAAACCTCCAGTAAAAGTCCAAACAGAAGAACTTGAAACCGAATCGGAAACTACCTCTGAGGAGTCTCAAGACTAACATTAATGCTGCGTGTGATGTGGGAGGCTATAAGCGTATGAAGACTGGAATCTCTGGCTTTGAAAACAGTTATCATGCCCCACATCACCATTGAGTTATTCTTATGTTTAATGCTTTTACATTAAACTTTAGGTGCATAAAATCAATCAATCTCATTAACTAGCCATTGCCACTCAGTGACTACAGTGTTGGATATGTTGAGAATTAGTTGCTGTCCACCAGAGAGTGGCACATAGAGTTTGAGTGCTTCAGTTTTTGGTAATTTCGGTAAGATATCAGTTAGGTTATATTCGCCCACATTAGAGACGGGTGTAGCTAAAGCGTATGCATCCGATGCATTCAGTAATCTTCCTGCTGCTGTCTCAATCAATAATGGTTGGTGGTGAGCAATTTCAACAATATTAGGAAAAGCAACCAAGCGCAATCGTAAGTCTTTTACTGCACTAGTGTAATTCTGTTTGAACAGCAGTACTTGCCAAGCATATCCTTTTTCATCTTTGATGGATACTTGTGAGTGGTAGCGTAAGACACCCGGAGAGTCATGGTGTTGACGTAGCAGTGCTTGTGCTGATTGCACACTCCATCCACATCCAGTTAATACTAGAAACACTACTAGGGCACAACACCAGAAATATTGTTGAAATTTTCGCTTCATGTGACACATTTTACAGCAAAATTCAGGAACAGAGCCAAAGATGCTCCGCCAAGATGCCCTATTGGTCAACTACGCCCTAGCATCTCTCCTGCTTACAGCTATACTGCCATCATTGCTGATTTTACTTGCCAGTTAAATACATTGAGTATTATTTTATCCAGCTTACTATAATGGCACTTTTGTATGTAGGCGGCGAGTTAGTGCAAATTAAATGGGGACTCCTATTAGCTTTATCTAGAATGTTTCAAGGTCTTTTATTCTTTTTTCTTTTGGCAGCAGAGATATTAATTTACAACAGAGTACGAGTGATGTAATAGGGAAGTGGGGGGATGAGGGAGTAAATAATAGGGGCTAAATTCTTCCCAATGCCTAATGACTAATATTTAAGGAGATTTAATGTGTCTAATCTTAAATTATCACAGTTATTAAAGGTAGTAGTTATTACATTGCTTGCTGGTGTAGGTAGTGGGGGTCTCAGTCTGCTTGTAGGCACAACTAAACTTGACCATCTGTTCGAAATTCAAAAGCCAAAAGCCGAGAGTGCTAAAACGAGTTTAGGTAGGGAAATGAGTGCAGATGCAGAGTCTATCACCCCAGCTAAAGACCAGATGAATGAAGTACCAAAGCCTTTTCAGGGAACAATCATTTATCAGGTGAAACTAAAAGCAAATGAGAAAGTCATCGCCTTGACCTTTGATGATGGCCCTGACCCCAAAAATACGGTACAGATTTTAGAAATTTTGAAGAAAAATAATATTAAAGCGACATTCTTTATGCTTGGGCAAATGGTAAAGTCTTTTCCCCAAGTTGCCAAGCAAGTGGCTGCTGATGGTCATGTAATTGGGAATCATACATGGCATCATTGGTATCGTCACATGGACGCAGCTACTGCGGCTAATGAAATAAATCACACAGCAGACATCATCTACAAGACTACAGGAGTGAAAACTACTTTGTTTCGTCCTCCTGGCGGCTTTTTGAATAATGGATTAGCCAACTACGCCAAAAATCAGAATTACGCTGTCATGATGTGGTCAGAAGAGTCAGGAGACGCTAAACGTCCTTCGCCTCAAGTGCCAACATTGGTCAAAAATGTGCTAAACAACGCCAAACCAGGGGCAATTGTCCTGATGCATGATGGTGGTGGCAATCGTTCTCGGACTGTCCAAGCTTTACCACAAATTATCAATGCTTTGAAGGCGCAAGGTTATAGATTTGTGACAATTATCCAACTACTGGAAATCCAAGCCCAAGAAAAAAACTTGGTAACGGCAGCATCACCTGTCGTCACAAATCATGAACATCCAAATCATCAGCTTAATCATCAGTGATATGCTACGGGCAGCTACACCTCAAATTTTGGCGACACTAGGTAAATTAGTGACTACCCTTTTGTCCTACTCATTAGGAGTTTTGAATTTGGAGTAATCAGTATCAACTGTACCTACTTGCTTGCGAAAAGAATAAATTTTTAATTTTTAATTTTTAATTGTTCATGATGCAGCCTCCATTTTTTCAACCAATTACGCAACGTCCCGGATTAAAATTGCCGAATAATGCCAGAGTTGCTGTGTGGGTGGTGATGAATGTAGAACATTTCAGTTTTGGCACACTAGGAACAGCAATTCAACCTCATTTAAATAGTTATCCAGAAATTGCTAACTATGGTTGGCGAGACTATGGTAATCGTGTTGGTATTTGGCGTTTATTTGAACTATTTGCCGAGTTAGAAATTCCGGTAACAGCCGCAGTTAACGGCGAAATTTGTACATTTTACCCCGAAATTATGGCAGCCATACATAAATATGGCTGGGAAGTAATGGCACATGGCATTAATAATTCTACTGGTCATAGTGGCATGGTTCGGGAAACAGAAATAGATCTAATTGATAGAACTCTAATTTTGCTACGTCAAGCTACTGGAAAAACACCTAAAGGCTGGTTAACTCCAGGATTTTCGATTACCGAATCAACTTTTGAATTATTGTATTCAGCCGGAATTGTTTACACCGCTGACTGGGCAAACGATGACCAACCTTATTGGTATCCATTACCCAATGGTCGTTTATTGGCTATTCCTTATACGATAGAAGCAAATGATATTAGCTTATGTTTGAGTAACCGATTTTCTGGTGTAGAATTTGCCCAAGCAATAACAGACCAATTTGACCAACTCTGGCAAGATGGAGAATCCCAAGGACGAGTAATGGCAATTGGCTTGCATCCATTTATTGTTGGTCAACCACTACGGTTAAAATATTTGAAACAATGTTTACTACATATTAAAAATAAACCTGATACTTGGCTAGCTACAGGCGAAGGTATTTACAATTGGAGAAATCAATCACAATAAAATCATTCCTCTCTCTGCATCCTCTACGGTAGCCTGCGGCAAGCCACTACGTGTCTACGTTAAAACTATGACTATTTCACAAAACCAAATTCTAAAAATCCCTGTAATCGAAGCCGACACAGAAAACATCAAACCCTATGGACATCTATTAGGCGATGAAGTCAGCAAACCTGGATTAGGAATTCCCTTTTATCAAGAAAGAGTAATAGAAGGCGAAAATATTGACTTTAGCTATCGGGGAACAGCAACCTTCAGAACAGCAAAAATTATGCCAGGATATCCACCGATAATCTGGCTAGAACGCCATATGCACATGACCCAAATGTTTATCGGTTTGGGACAATCACCATTTATTATGGTGTTAGCATCGCCTAATCACGATAATGGCGAAACCTTGCCAGACTTAAATCAAGTGAAAGCATTGCGGTTCTCCCCTGGCTACGGATTATTGCTACATATTGGCACCTGGCATGATTTTCCCATAGCTTGCGATCGCTCCGTCATCATTCTCACGGCAAATTCTGATGAAGTCGTCACTGCCTTAAATCAAATGCAGACACCAGACGAGATGAATCAAGGCGATGTTTATAAGATTTCCCTACCCAAAAGATTAGGCTATACAATTCAGCTAGATATTTAATACAATCCTGAAAAACCTCTGCGTTTCCCTCAACGTTCCTCTGCGTTTAAATAAAAGATGGATTTGCCAAACGTCGAAACTTATTTAAATCCTGAAAATATTCAAACTATCACCAATTGGGATGAAAGTTGTGCTTGGTTAGCTGGTGGAACGTGGCTATTTTCCGAACCACAACCATATCTAAAAGTATTGGTAGATATTCAGCGTTTAGGATGGTCAGAAATTGAGGTTGAAGAAAATTATTTAGCTATTGGTGCGACTTGTCCATTAATTAAATTATTAGAATATCCCTGGTTAACAGAATGGACAGCAGTCGAGGGATTAAAAAGTGCGATTGCTGGACTAGCAGCATCATTAAAAATAATTAATGTAGCAACAGTGGGAGGTAATATTTGTCTTGCTTTATCAGTGGGAACCTTAGCACCATTAATGGTGGCTTTGAGTGCAACTTATGAAATTTACAATATTAAAGGAGAGTCGCATCAAGTTGCCGCAAAAGATTTTCAACTTGGTTTTAAATCCACAATTTTGCAACCAGGAGAAATATTAAGGCGGGTTTTGATTCCACTATCCCATTTAAAATGGAAAACTGATTATCAACGCTTTGGAATTACAGCAACTGACCCAGCTTTAGCAATTGTGGTAAGCACTAGCAATTATCAACAAGTGCGCTGTGTTATTGGTGCTAGTGTTGCTGCACCCCAACTGCTAGAATTTGACGATGTAGAGATGAAAGATTTCGCGTTTTTACAGAAGGTAAATTTTATTGAAGATGCCAAGGCGAGTGCAATTTATCGCCGAGAATTAACGGCAATTTTAATCAAGCGATCGCTATCAGCTTTATTATGCCAGAAAACTTAAAATTTGAAGTTAATAATCAATCTTATACACAAACTTGTCACCCTGGAACTAGCCTTTTAAGTTTATTACGTCAATTAGGCTGCTTTAGTGTTCATCGTGTTTGCGATTCTGGCGATTGTGGTGCTTGTACAGTTTGGGTAAATAATACACCTATCCATAGTTGCATTTATCCGGCAATGCGAATTAAAAATCAATCGGTAACTACTATTGAAGGACTTTCCCAGGATGGTAAACTTGCGCCGATGCAGCAAGCATTTCTGGAAGCACAGGGTTTTCAATGTGGTTTTTGCACTCCTGGAATGATTATGAGTGCAATAAAATTGCCGGAATTATCAGAAGATGAATTGCGTTTAGCTTTAAAAGGAAATCTCTGTCGCTGTACTGGATACCAAGCGATTATTGACAGTATTCGACTTTCTCAAAACTCCTCACTCCCTACTCAAAACTCCCCACTCCCCACTCCCCACTCAGTAGGAGAAAGCATTCCCAAACAGGATGGTGCAGCAATTGTCAGCGGAAAAGCGTCCTATACAGGAGATATTTCACCATCTGAATTATTACATCTTAAAGTACTGCGATCGCCTCATCCCCACGCCCGTATCTGCAAAATTGACACCCAAGAAGCCAAAGCACTCCCCGGCGTTGTTGCGATTTTCACCCACGAAGATGTACCCAGAATACCTTATACCACCGCCGGACACGCCGAACCAGTTCCCGATCCGTTAGATCATTACCTATTAGATAATAAAGTAAGATTTGTAGGCGATCGCATTGCTGCTGTAGTTGCAGAATCAGCAACTATTGCCGAACAAGCTTGTCAACTAATTACCGTCGATTACGAAATACTACCATATATTATCGACCCCATGCAAGCAATGAATGATAGCGGCGTTGTAATTCATGATGAACCAGAATCATCACAAATTACTGATAGGAACCGCAACATTGCTGGACAAATTTTTCTTGAATCTGGTGATTTAGAAAAGGGCTTTTCCGAATCAGATTTAATTGTCGAAAACACTTACAAATTACCAGCAGTACAACACGTTCACCTAGAACCCCATATTACTATTAGTTGGCTAGAATCAGATGGTACTCTAGTTGTGCGTACCAGTACCCAAGTTCCATTTCACTGTCAGCGGTTACTCTCACAAATTTTCAACTTTCCTCAAGATAAAATCCGTGTTTATAAAGCCCAACTTGGCGGTGGATTTGGTAACAAACAAGAAATTTTATCAGAAGACCTCTGTGTTTTAGCAACCCTCCGCACAGGTAAACCTGTACAGTGGGAATTTACCAGAAAAGAGGAATTTACTGCTACAAATAGCCGCCATGCTATGACAATCAAAATTAAAAGTGGTGTCAAAGCAGATGGTACACTTGTTGCCCAAGATATGGAAATAGTTGGTAACACAGGTGCTTATGGGAATCATGGACAGACAGTAGTATTTTTATCAGGTTACATCCCTCTAGGTTTGTATCGTTGCCCAAATAAAAGATTGCGGGGTTTTGCAGTCTATACAAATACAATGCCAGCAGGTGCATTTCGCGGTTATGGTGCAACTCAAGGCACTTTTGCAATGGAAAGTCAAATCGATGAAATTGCTCACAAGCTCAATATTGACCCTATAGAAATGCGTTTGAAAAATCTGATTCGTCCGGGAGATGTAATTAATTTAGGGAAGTCTGAAGACCATTTTAACTTAATTGGTAGTTACGGCGTTCTTGAATGCTGTAAAAAAGTTACGCAGTCACTTGGTTACGTTCCTGGTACACCACCAAGCGTAGAAGGTTCTCACCGCCGTGGTGTGGGATTTGCCGTTTCTATGCAAGGTAGTGGATTATCTAAAATCCACATTGCCAAAGTTAAAATATCACTTTTAGCTAATGGTAAATATGAATTAAGAACTGGTTCCGTAGATGTTGGGACTGGTTCAGATACTACCTTACGGCAAATAGCAGCAGAAGTTTTAGGTGTGAGTGTTGCGGATATTAATATTATCTCTGGAGATACCCAACAAACACCTTTTGATGCTGGTTCTTATGCTTCTGCAACAGTTTATATTTCTGGACAAGCAGTCAAATTAGCATCTGAAAAATTACGGGGAAGATTAGAAAACGAACCGCTAAGGTGCGGAGAACGCAGAGAAGAAATAAGTGAAGAGGTAACTTATGCAGCAGATGAATCAACTTTAACTTTTGCTGTTCAAGGTGTGGAAGTAGAAGTTGATATAGAAACAGGTAAAATTCAAGTTTTACGATGTGTGCAAGCAATTGATTTAGGTAAAGCAATTAATCCGCGAATTTGTCACGGACAAGCAATCGGTGGAATAGCAATGGGAATTGGCTATGCTTTAAGTGAAGAACTATTATTTGATGAACAAGGATGTATTTTAAACTCAACATTGCGAGAATATCGCATCCCCACAGCGGCAGATATGCCACCAATAGAAGTAATTTTAATAGAACAAGCCGACCCCCACGGCCCATTTGGTGCTAAAGGTGTCGGGGAAATTACCACCAATTGTACAGCGCCAGCTATTGCAAATGCGATTCACGCTGCGCTTGCGATCGCTTCGCATAACGCTAACGCCACAGGTTGTAGACTATACCAACTCCCCATGACACCCGAAAGAGTTTGGCGACAACTAAATAACTCTTCACCTTAAACTCTTTTCTTCCTCTGTGTACTCTGCGCCTCTGCGGTTTGTTCTCATCATGCTTAACTTCTATCAACAACTAGCAAAAACTTTAAAAAAAAGTGCTGTAGTTTTAGCCACCGTCACCAGTATCAAAGGTTCCACACCCAGAGAAGTAGGTGCGAAAATGTTCATTAGCGCCGATGGTAAAACAGTGGGAACAATTGGCGGTGGCGCTGGGGAAGCAAAAGTTTATCAGCAAGCTTTGCAAGTACTAAAAACAGGTAAAAAACAATTTGTAGAAATTGATTTATCTGGTGCACTACAACGAGAAACTCAAGGCGTTTGTGGTGGCACAATGCAGGTATTATTAGAGTTATGGTCAGGTAGTGAAAGCTTAAACTTAGTTAATCAAATTCTAGATAGTTTAACATCTGGGCAATCTGGAACAATTATTACGCCCTTTAATATAGATGAAAAACCTTACCTACTCCTAGAAATAGAAGTAATTGCATCTTTACACACCACAGCATTAATTGAACCTTTACTACCACCACCAACATTATTGATTATTGGTGCAGGACATATTGCCGTTTTCCTCGCGCAGGTTGCCCATATAGCAGGTTTTCAAGTTATTGTACAAGATGATCGCTCAGACTTTGCCACAAAAGAAAGATTTCCTGAAGCCTCGCGGGTGCTAGCACAACCTATCACCTCAATTCAAGAAATATTAAATAAAAATACTAATTTATATGTCGCTTTAGTTACCAGAGGTTATCTACAAGACTTAGCAGTTTTACGTCTGCTATGCAAGTATAAAGTAAAATATATTGGCATGGTTGGCAGCAATAAACGAGTCAGCACTGTGTACAAAATGCTGCAAAATGAAGGTTACGAGCCGGAATTTTTAGATCAAATATATGCACCAATTGGTTTAGATATTGGTGCTTTAACGCCAGAGGAAATCGCTGTTAGTATCTGTGCTGAGTTAATTAAAGTTCGTCGTGGTGGTACTGGAACTTCTTTATCTGAAAAAAATTTAAGTCTCGATAATTAGTTATGATTCCTACAGTCATTGCACCTTAATCCTTAATCCTCTCCACGCTTGCAGCTCGGCAAAAGTTTCTATCTTACCATAAAAAAATTTTGCGCCTAATAATAGTTGGTAAACATCTCCTACTTTAGTTGCTGATTATCGCTTACAAATTCGCCTGATAGTTTACTTACCCTAAAAAGTATATTAGTAATTGAACAGCTAGAGACCGATAAACTATTAACTCCGATACAAAAAAAGTCGTGTTGCATAATTAATGGATGAACTGTTCATATTGTACATCCATATAATAACCGTAATAGGATCGTTATTTTTACTAATAGATTATCCTGCTTATGCCAATTAATAATAGTCGTCTTGTAACCTATAGTCCTGCTTATACAATTGTTCCTACTTACGAGTGTTTTAATCGCTGTAGTTACTGCAATTTTCGCAATGAACCGGGTAAAAGTGCCTGGATGAGTCTCTCAGATGCAGAAAGTATTTTAAAACCACTTCAAAGCGAAAAAGTCTGTGAAATCCTTATCCTTAGCGGGGAAGTGCATCCCCAATCGCCAAAACGTCAAGCGTGGTTTCAACGGATTTATGATTTGTGTGAGTTAGCGCTTGCAATGGGTTTTTTACCACACACCAATGCAGGACCATTGAGTTTTAAAGAGATGGAAAAGCTCAAGTGTGTGAATGTTTCGATGGGGCTGATGTTAGAACAGTTAACACTAACATTATTAAATACTGTGCATCGGCACGCACCGAGTAAATTACCAGAAGTTCGTTTACAACAATTGCAATGGGCGGGAGAGTTGCAGATTCCTTTTACAACTGGGTTACTGTTAGGAATTGGAGAAACCGCTGATGATTGGTGGGAAACTTTAGAAGCTATATCTGACTTTCACCAACGTTATCATCACATTCAAGAAGTCATCCTGCAACCTCATAGTCCTGGACATCAGCAAACTTTTGATGCACCACCTTTTGATCCCCATCAATTGCCAGAAGTAATTTTTAGGGCACGTCAAATTTTACCACCAGATATTACTATTCAAATTCCCCCGAATTTAGTTAAGGATGAGCGATGGTTACTTGCTTGTATTGAAGCTGGTGCGCGAGATTTAGGTGGAATTGGGCCAAAAGATGAAGTGAATCCTGATTATCCCCATGTTCAGGAACAGGCTTTGAGAGAAATTTTACAGCCTGCTGGGTGGGAATTGGTGCCGCGATCGCCAATTTATCCGCAATTTGATAGCTGGTTGTCGGGAGAATTACAAACAGCGGTGAAGCGATCACGGAATACTATGTTATTGGTTTAACATGGCTCGCCGAGGTGCAGACAAACACCACCAAAATAGCGTCAAATCAATAGCCGCCGTGAACTAATTCACAATGCATCCCTCAAAGGAGAGAGATAGGAGCCTAAACCCTGTTGTAAAATAGACATATAAGGATTCGGGGGGCCATTTAACTGGTCATAAACGCCTATAGAGACTATTTTTGGAAATCTCCAAGGTTTGAAGTCCAGCCAGCTGAAGCAACTACAGCGGCTGTATCACCAGCGTATACCAGGCGATCGCATCACCACGCCTGAGTTTTCCCAGCGTCTGGCAGCAATTAGCACAGAAGTCAATCAGCCTGTGTGCGCCTACATCAACCGTCGCGGACAAGTGATTCGCGTCGGGGTAGGCACACCGCGTCAAACGCAAATACCACCGATGGAATTACCCCGTTACGGTGCAGAACGACTCAGTGGTATTCGTTGTATTGCCACCCATCTGAAGCCAGAACCGCCCAACGAAGCGGCGCTCACGGCTATGGCACTACAACGCTTAGATGCCCTTGTTGTCCTAAATATTACCGGAACGGGATTTACACGGCGGGGAGGCGGTGCAACTGGGTATGTCAAAGAAGCTTATCTAGCTCATCTGACACCCCAAGACTCTCGCACCCTGATTCCTAGTCCTGCTGCTGTCAAAGTAGAAGAAAGCCAATTCGGCTTCGCTCACTCTAAACAAATCCAAACCCCAAGTTGGAATATATCGCCACCTCTGAGCTTGGATGATCTAGCAGACCAGGATTTAATAGACTTGGTAGAAAATCTGGAAGCAGAATTCCAGCGCGAATTTGTCGCCCAGGAAGTAGATGCTGACCACGATCGTGTGCTAATTGTGGGGCTGATGACCAGTGAGATAACTCCCCTACAATTCCAAGACACCCTAGCAGAATTGGCACGTTTAGTTGATACTGCTGGGGGAGATGTATTACAGACAATACAACAAAAGCGATCGCGCATTCATCCCCAGACGGTAGTTGGCGAAGGTAAGGTGCAAGAAATTGCCCTAACTGCCCAAACACTAGGAGTTAATCTCGTCGTCTTTGACCGCGATCTCTCCCCCTCCCAAGTTCGCAACTTAGAAATGCAAATTGGTATCCGCGTAGTTGACCGCACCGAAGTAATTTTGGATATCTTTGCCCAACGCGCTCAATCTCGTGCCGGTAAGTTGCAAGTAGAATTAGCACAGCTAGAATACATGCAACCGCGACTAGCTGGTAGAGGTCGCACCATGTCCCGCTTGGGTGGTGGTATTGGGACTCGTGGTCCTGGTGAAACCAAACTAGAAACTGAACGCCGTGCCATTGGGCAGCGCATTTCTCGACTGCAAAAAGAAGTGAACCAGTTGCAGTCCCATCGTTCGCGGTTACGGCAGCGACGACAGCATAGAGAAGTTCCCTCAGTGGCTTTGGTTGGATATACCAACGCTGGTAAGTCCACTTTGCTGAATGCTCTTACCAATGCAGAAGTTTATACAGCCGACCAGTTATTTGCCACTCTCGATCCTACCACCCGCCGCCTAGTGATTCCTTATGGCGAAACAAATGAACATCAAGAAATTCTCATTACAGATACGGTAGGGTTCATACACGAACTGCCTGCATCGTTAATGGATGCCTTCCGCGCCACCTTGGAGGAAGTCACAGAAGCCGATGCCCTACTACATTTGGTGGATTTGTCTCATCCGGCTTGGTTGCGTCATATTCGCTCAGTCAGAGAAATCCTGGCACAAATGCCAATAACTCCCGGGCCGGCGCTGGTTGTTTTTAACAAGATTGATCAAGCTGATAGTGAGACACTAGCTTTAGCTAGAGAAGAATTCCCCCTAGCGGTGTTTATTTCTGCAAGTCAGCGCTTGGGATTAGAAACCCTACGTCAGCGCCTTGCCAAGCTAATTGAATATGCCGTTGATTCCCGGTAAACACTGAATTCCAATCTATTTTTAGTTTTCATCAAACTCAGTATTAATACTGAGTTTTTTGTTATATAAAGCCAAAAATAAAGTCTTTTTGAACTAGGACTGGTATTATAGACAACTTCTAATTGAATCTCTAGAGTAGTAAAAGAGCGTCAATGGGTGCATCTGATTTTACATGCATAGCAAACAGCAAATTCCCATCATTAGCAACTGAATTTTACCATTCTGTTTTCAAAAGATTGATTAACATGAAACATCTATTTTCCACCGCAGCAATACCTTCTTTCTTAGCTGCTACTGCCGTTGTGATATCGTCTTCTGCTTTTGCTCCTGCTAATGCCGCTTCGATGAATTTCACTATCAATGACTTCACAGGTGCGGATACTCAGGTGAAGTTTACCTTAGATGACGCAATAGCAGGGTCTGGCAAAGTTCAGTTTAAAGTAGATTATTTATCCACTGGCAGCAACACAATTGCTGATATACGAGGTGTTTTCTTCAACATTTTTGATGACTCACTTCTCAGTGGCCTCCAAGTAGTAGGCACAGATGTAACAGCTAGCAAATTTGGCCCTGCTGGAACAATTAACTCTGTTGGTAGCGGTAGTAATAATCTGAACGGTGGTGGCGGCTCCTTTGATGCTGGGGTAGAAATTGGCCAAGAAGGTATAGGTCAAGGAAAAGGCGACATTCAATCTACCATCTTTACCTTATCTCATAGTTCCCAAGCTTTAACGTTGGCTCAGTTTTCTCAGCAAAACTTTGGAGTGCGCCTAATGAGTGTCGGTTCTGGAAACAATCGTAACGGAAGCAGTAAACTCAAAGGACAAGCCCCTTACTACACACCCCCACCACCACCACCTAAAAAGGTGCCTGAGCCTACTACAGTAGTTGCCCTTGGTCTATTTGCTGTGGGTGCACTGAGAGTAGCAAAGAAAAAGCCTTTAGTGTCAGCTTCAATAACAGTCGCCTAGAAGCTCTTAAGGGAGACACCAGATCCACCCCCTTATAGAATATACAGTTAGGTCACCATATTCTTAATTCGCATCATGTGTGTCTCCCTTATTACTATAAAATTTGCTTATTAACTACGCATTTAAACATCATATTACTGATTTATGTAAATCCAGTTAGCCACTTTTGAAGATCAAGTCAAAACGGGATAGAGCAGCTATGGTCAGTGGCAAAGTTCTAAAATTAAGAAGTATTAAATCAATTTGAGGACTTTATGGCTGCAAAAGTAGAAATCTACACTTGGAGAACTTGCCCGTTTTGTATCCGTGCCAAAAGTTTGCTGAAGAACAAGGGCGTTGAATTTATCGAATACAGTATTGATGGAGATGAGGCAGCCAGAAATAAAATGGCTCAAAGAGCAAATGGACGGCGCTCTTTACCGCAAATTTTCATCAATGATGATCATGTTGGTGGTTGTGATGATATCCACGCTTTAGATAGTCAAGGCAAGCTGGATGAGCTACTAACTTCTAGCAATAGCGTGTAGGTTGCGATCGCTAGCGACAAGCCGCTGCAAATTACACGGCAGTCGCTACAACTTTAGAAGAGAGAGTACGAACTTTTTTATCACAAAAGTGATATCTATCCACAAGACTTTACCCTCCAGGTTCCACTCAACAGTACATATATACGTCAATTGGTGAGAGCATCAAGAGATAATGGTTGAATAACCATTTAATTTCTTGGTGATTGAGGTACAAAGGGTGAAACTGGCTTTTATCATTGATCCCATCCATCTGCTTGACCCATGTCATGATACCAGTGTTGCCCTAATTGAAGCAGCGCAAATCCTGGGACACGAAGTTTGGGTGACTCAGGCAAATCTGCTGAGTGTGGTGGAGGGCAAAGCTTGGGCTTTCCTACAGCGAGTTGAAGTTGTACCAGTACAGTTGGTGGAGGGACGCTGGGTAGCAGCGAATCCTTGGTATAAGTTGAGCGATTCCTGCTTAACTTCTTTAGAAACAATGGATGCCGTATTTATGCGGACAGATCCACCTGTCAATGATTCCTACCTCTATGCCACTTACATTCTGGATTACATTGATCAAAATAAAACCCTACTGATTAATAGTCCTAGCGGCATCCGAGGGGCAAATGAAAAAATGTATGCCCTCCAGTTTACCAAAGCGATTCCAGAAACGATTGTCAGTGCTGATAAGCAGTTTATCCGGCAATTTGTCGAAGCAAAGGAGGCAGCAGTTCTCAAACCTCTGGGTAACAAAGCTGGGGAAGGAATTTTATTTTTGCAATCAGGCGATCGCAATTTTAATTCCATTGTCGAACTCAGTACCCTCCAAGGTCGAGTGCCAGTAATGGTACAAACCTATTTACCAGAGGCAAAAGAAGGAGATAAGCGAATTATCCTGCTCAATGGCGAACCAATTGGTGCACTCAATCGCCTTTCTAGCGGAACTGATTTTCGCAATAATATGGCAACTGGTGGTACAGTCGCTCAAACCGAAATTACCCAGAGAGAGTATGAAATCTGTACCGAAATAGCCGATCGCTTACGCCAAGACGGCTTAATTTTTGTGGGCATTGATGTTATTGGTGGCTACCTAACTGAAGTTAACGTCACTAGTCCTACCGGAATTCGTGAGATTGATCGCCTAGATGGTGCTCACCTTGGTCATCAGGTTATTCAATGGATTGAACAGGCAGTAAAAATCAAAAAATAAATGCAAATTATTTTTTGCTTCGTGTCCTATTCTCCAGGAAACAGACTTCCTTCGACGCTGGCGTGGGCGTGTTCCCACGCAACTTTCTTTAAGTAAATGTACTTATGTAGATCGAATATGAGTTTAATGGATCGCGGGGGTAGATGTAGCGATATCTACAACGAGCTATGTCTACGCATCTCTAGTTGGGCAGGTCTTCCGGTTTCTTTGTTCCAAAAGCATAGATGGACATGTGAGCCAGCAGACTCCTGCCCAAGTTCATTCTATAAGTAGCATTAACGAGAAGTAGCGTTAACGATTTTCTTTACCAATTGGCAAAATTAGAAATGGCAACGGATTGGTTACCCCTGCCTTTGGTAAAACCCTGAAACTAGCAGATTTTATACAGCACTCAGCCTAACCTGAGACTGCTAATTTAATCTAAAAATCATCACATCCAAAATCTTTTAATTCCTTGGTGTACGTCGGTTTCTCAGAAAATCAGGTATATCCAATCCAGGTTTTTCTTTTGGTTCTGGAATTGGAGTTGGAGTTGGAGTTGAACTTGGAGTTGAGGTTGGAGGATTAACTGCGGGTTGCTGTGTTGTTGGTCGTTTCGAGGTGTTAGGTGCTACTCGAACGTTAGCTACGCTTTGTTGTACCGCAGCTTGCACTTCACCTGTAAAGCCGGTGGCGATTACAGTAATTCTCACCTCACCCTGGAGTCTGTCATCAATTACAGCCCCAAAAATAATATTGGCGTTGGGATCAACTACTTCATAGATTGCTTCTGCGGCTGCATTCACTTCATGCAAAGTGAGGTCAGTACCACCTGTAATATTAAAGACAACCCCTCTGGCACCTTCAATAGAACATTCTAGTAACGGCGAAGAAATAGCTGCGATCGCAGCTTCTCTAGCTCTAGATTTTCCAGAGCTAACGCCAATTCCCATTAATGCCGATCCCGCATCTGCCATCACCGCTCGGACATCAGCAAAGTCAACGTTTACCAAACCGGGGATCGTGATGATATCAGAAATACCTTGCACCCCTTGACGCAGAACATCATCTGCATAACGAAAAGCTTCTTGCACAGGTGTTTGTTCGGGGATCACTTCCAGCAATTTGTTGTTGGGGATAATGATCAGTGTATCTACTCTACTTTTTAGCCCTTCAATACCTTGTTCAGCTTGGCTGGTGCGGCGACGTCCCTCAAAGACAAATGGACGTGTGACTACACCAACAGTGAGAGCACCCATTTCTTTTGCTACTTCTGCCACAATTGGGGCTGCACCTGTCCCAGTACCACCACCCATACCAGCAGTGATAAATACTAGGTCAGCACCCTCCAAAGCTGTAGCAATTTCGTCTCGTGATTCCTCAGCTGCCTTTTGACCAATGGCAGGATTACCACCTGCTCCTAAACCCCGTGTTAGCTTCTGTCCAATTTGTAATCTACTGGGAGCGCCTGCCAGAGTTAAAGCTTGAGCATCAGTGTTAATTGACCAAAACTCTACCCCAGAGACATCAGACTCGATCATGCGGTTAACAGCATTGCCACCACCACCACCGACACCAATCACTTTGATGTTGGCTACTCGACCAGGAACAATCTCGCCAATTCGGCTATTTTCCGCAGAAATCTTCTTATTATCGTGATTTTGTCCGAAGTTCAACCCGGAGTTATTAAAGGGATTGGTCGAGTTAACTGCCAGAGAAAACCCTGGCTGTCCCGTAGATTGGGAATTTTTATAAGAAAGTCCTTGGTTATTATCAAGTGTCATTGGATTTGTGAAAGGGTAGATAAACGACTTTTTCAGGTGTTATTCACCTAAGAGTCAACTATAGTTTGACACTGCCACAATACTATGGCACTGTTCTTTCTTGTTTCCACTACTGCCAAGCCTAACAGAATTGACAGTGCGAAAATTTGCTATGGGATAAGCTTTTAACGCAGCCGATCGCACAGCCAATTCTAGAGAAGTATACCTACATTTATCTAAAAGTGACCTGTATAACTTCAACCAGACATTAATCTCTTCATTATTCTCAGCAGAGGACATAACTTGTAAAGACACATTACAGCGCATCTTATCTGCCTCAATAATATTGTTAATAGGTTTCACCATTGGAAATAATTGCAACTTTAGACACAAAATTTACTTTATACTTACTTATCGTTAAGGTTGAAATAAGTAAGAATTTACTTGTCAGACTATACCTGATTAATTTGTTGTTTGGGGGGTCTTAATGGACACTTTGTTGGAGCAATAGTCTATCTTACGAGAACCCTCACTAGTGTGGTCAACAAATCAAGATTTTCCTAGAGGTTTCGTAACCTAATAGTAATGACGGCAGAGAATAGTCCAAACTGATTGCCCAAAAACAACGTTTACTCAACTTTTTGAGGTATTTTAAGTTACTTATTTAAGCTTCGGTAACCTGTCTTTGAAAGTGTCCTCAACAGACCAAAGTTAGAGTGTTTTTGTCCTTTGGGCTTGGATGACGGTGTAAACTGTTTTTATTAGTATCCTCTGCTCATGGGTCAAATCTTAATAAAAAACTCAAGCATTTTTCTCTTTTGGGCACTAGGTTCAGTCGAAGAATGTTTAGACAGAAGGCGTTTTGCACGCCATAGACCATCATTAGATTGTCCGACATCTTGCACCCTATCATTAGATATTAGGGTCATAATTTAGAGTGTTTTACTCACAATTTAGATTTTATGATTGATCTTCTCATTTTAATTAGAAGTTAATGCCGATTTTCGGGCAGTTTGCTGGAAAACTGAAAATCATAAATTTATTTATCAGCATAAAGCTTCTTAATTTACTAGGAGCGCTCAATACATTAAAAACGCTAGATATTTTTAGGGATTTTGGGAGTTAATCTTTGGTCTTTTTGGTTCATTTGTACTAATGGAAATTCGGGATTTTTCAGATCAATATACTCTATTTGACCGAAATTGAGTTTTGTTGCTAAATGGCGCATTTGGGCGAGTAGCTTAATTTGTTCAGGCAACTGGGGGCCTAGAACGCCGAGATGTACATTTCCTAGTTCTGTTTTCAAAATTATATTCGCTGGATTTTGGCAATCAATTTCCATGACTTTTACGGGACTTTGGCTGACAGCTTTATGAAGTTGAGTCCAGTCGGGGCAGTATTGTTTTGGCAATCCAATTACTCTGAGATTGGGTAATTTTTTAGTAGGATTCAGTGATGTGTATTTTTCTAAAGGCATCCAGGCCCCACTTACATCTAGTAAGCCAATTGTGACTTTTTTGTTGCCAGTGGTCTGATTTTGCCCACTTGCTGTTTGAGTCACCGCTACAGGGACTCGTTCTTGGATTTCGATGTTTAATCCAGGAGGAAAAAGACGGCGTCTCACGATCGCTTGAGCAATAGTTGGTTGTTTTTTCAAGGAGTTAGCGATCGCTGTCGGTTCAATCCGCCACAAAGATTGCGGGTAAGATAGCACCAAAAGTGATTGAGTTGTCTCATCCGACAGTAATTGATTGCCTGATTTCATCACTACTTGTTTGGGAGTTTTTAGGATCCACACTGGTTGGACTGCCACCCACAGCAATCCACCCGCGAAACCAGTAATGGCAAAAGTTCGCCAAATAGCCTGAATAATTCTCATCTGTCGCTGCCGACGTAATTTCTTACGACGCTGGGCTAGATCCGTGCGGGAAACTGATATTATGCCAGCCATTCAAACCCCTTTCTGGTTACAGTCGAAATTCCTTGACCAAACTCAGCAATTTTAACTCAGCACTCTTTATGCGCTTGTATCATTATTAATCTCAGTAAACACTGTCGGCATCTGTTAGCCGTTGTCCTCAAGACTTTTTTTATTTTTAGTAACAATTTACAGAAACTACACAAGGAATGTGGCGCTATTCATCCTTCCTATTAAAGTTTACGGTGTCCATTTTTAACTGACTGTTGTCTTTTTGACAAGCGATCATCCACTATTTTTTGACTAAATATTACAAAATATTAATTTAGATATTTCTGATTTTGTTTTCTTGACAAATTGAATGTGAAATGATAAACAAGTATTCCTAAATCTCTGTGTACCTTGCTATAATTCATACCAGTCCGACCTCATCAGTTATACAAATAGAGATCATGCAATCTAGTAGCTTTTTTTACCGATTAACTCAGCCATAAAGGTTTGTGCTAGGTCAAACAAAAGCTAGAGATTGTCAAAATCTCAATAGCAGGTGTAAAAAGGACAGATATGCTTAAGGTTATTAGGGTCAACTAAATCTCTACCATACTACTGACAGTGATCTGTAATCAGTGCTGTCTTTTGCAAGAAACTACCAACTTGCGAATTAATTGTGTGCTTACATCCCGGCTAGAGATTTTTTGTATAAAAAATACGAATTAACTGCATCTACATACACATCTACATACACCTCTACATACATGAAAACGACATTAAATTTGTCACGTTTTTATAAAGCATGTAACCCAAGCTACACGCTTAATATAAGTAACGTGCTAGATCGCCAATATTACATAGATTTTGCTGATGTCCGCGGTTGCAAGATTGTCGAAGAATTGCAGCGGACTATCTGCCGAATTTCTCCTGATGAGCCAACCTGCCAGTTATTTACAGGTCATATTGGCTGCGGTAAGTCAACGGAATTGCAGCGCCTCAAGACAGAACTAGAATTGGCAGGATTTCATGTGGTTTATTTTGAGTCCAGTCAAGATTTAGATATGGCAGATATTGATGTCAGCGATATTTTGCTGAGTGTAGCCCGTCAAGTCAGTGCTAGTTTAGAAGGCATTAGCATCAAACTCAAACCTGGTTACTTTACCAATTTGTTTAAAGAAGTAGGCGATTTTTTGCAAAGTCCGATAGAGCTTTCTGGACAAGCAGAGTTGTCCTTGGGTATTGCCAAAATTACCGCTAAAACCAAAGATAGCACCCAGTTACGTAATCAACTAAGGCAATATTTGGAACCACGTACGAATAGTATTTTGCAAGCGATTAACGAAGAAATTTTAGAAAAGGCTATTGAACAGCTAAAGCTGCGGGGTCAAAAAGGACTAGTAGTGATTGTAGATAATTTAGATCGAGTGGATATGCGTCCCTTAGCATCCGGGCGATCGCAACCAGAATATCTTTTCATCGACCGAGGTGAACAGTTACGCCGACTTAAATGCCACCTAGTTTACACCATTCCCCTGACGTTAATTTTCTCCAATGAGTATGAGACACTGAAAAATCGTCTGGGAGGAGGGATTGCGCCAAAAGTACTGCCGATGGTATTGGTGCGGCAAAGAGATGGCAGTGACTACGAACCAGGGATGTCATTAGTGCGCCAGTTAGTCTTAGCAAGAGCTTTTCCAGAAGTTCCTTTAAATGGAAGGCTTTTATTAATTACAGAATTATTCGATCACTCCCAAACCTTGGATCGTCTATGTCGCGTTAGTGGCGGTCACATTCGTAATTTATTGGGTTTACTTTATAGCTGCCTGCAACGACAAGATCCACCTTTTTCTAGGGATTGCTTAGAAGCCGTGATTAAGGACTACCGCGACGATCTGCTATTAGCTATTGATGAATCCCAGTGGGAATTATTGTTTGAAGTAGTGCAGCAGCAGAGAGTTAAAGGTGAGTCTGACTACCAGAGTTTACTAAGAAGCATGTATCTGTTTGAATATCGTGATCCTCTGGGGCGCTGGTTCGGCATCAGTCCAGCCTTAGCAGAAACAGAAAAAGTCCTTGTTTGGCAACAAAACAAGTAACAGTGCTGGGTGAGTCCATTGTCATTAGTCCTTTGTCCTTTGCCATTGGACTAATAACTAATGCCCAATGCCCGATGCCCAATACCCAATACCCCATGCCCAATGCCCAATAACCAATGACTAATGACAAGCAGCTACATATATACACCAAAGAAAATCAGCATACTTTGCAAAGACTGATTAGAGCGATCGCGCTTTCCGAAGGTCAATTTGCCCTGATTTTAGTTCGGTGTAACTATGGGCAATTACGTGAGCAAATGTTAGAAAATATTCGCTCCATTACCAAAGATATCTATATCAGAGAAATTGTTCTCAATCCATCAACTACTTCCTTACACAGCACCATAGTCTCAGAACTATCTTTAGATAATCCTGCTGTCCTTACAGACTCTTTGCCATCTGCTGTTATGGTTTTCGGTATTGAGTCAGCTATCGACGTTGAAAACTTACTTACAGGCATCAACCAAGCGCGAGATATCTATGCCACGACTTTTCCATTTCCAGTGGTATTGTGGCTACAAGATGAAGTGGCATCATTGCTGTCAAGATTAGCGCCTGATTTTAAAAGTTGGGCTGCAACCACTATTAAATTTGAAATGGCAAAAGCAGATTTAATTGCTTTGATCCACCAAGAGGCAGAATCTCTATTTGCCAAAGTATTAGAAGCAGGTGCTGAAACATTTTTATCTAACGCCTCTTTAGATTTAGATCCTAAGTCCCAACACCGTCATGAAATAGAATCAGCCCGTAATGATTTAGTACGCCTCTATGGCTTTCAATTAACACCAGGATTAGAAGCTAGTTTAGAATTTGTGTTGGGGCGAGATAAATACGCCAACGATCAAATTAATGGTGCTTTAGCCAATTATCAAAGAAGCCTAGCATTGTGGCAGCAGGAAATGAGGAGACTAGCAGAGTGGGAGAATAATTCTTCTTTCCCCCTTTCATGTCCTCACCCTACCCCTCCCTCGTCTCTACTCAAGCAAGCAATAGTATTATTCCATCTGGGGCTGTGTTATCACCGAATGGCAGACTTATACCAGAATAGTAATAGTAGCTATTGTGAACATGCTCTCTTGTGGTTTAAACAATGCTTGGAAGTATTGGAAGAAGTACAAAGAGAAGACTTAGTTGCTAAATTTATTTTACCTGCTTGTGAAATGCTACAACGTTTACAAGCCTGGGATGACTTAAAAAAATTAGCTCAAAAATCATTACTTCTGCATAACACCTACGGAAGTTCAGCACAAGTTGCTCAAAATTATGGCTTTTTGGCAAATGTGGCAGCTTCGGAGTCGAATTGGGTACTGGCTCATGAATTAGCAAATACAGCACTTTCTATCTCCGAAGAAGCAACGGAAGTTTCTCTGCGAGACGCTTTGCGAACACGACGACAAGAAAGTTGGTATCTTCTCTTGCTCGCACGTACACAGCGGCATCTAGGTGAGTCTGAAGAAGCTATCAATAACCTGGAATGGGCGAGGGTAGTTTGTGAGCTACAACATCAGCCATCACTTTATTTAGAGATTTTAGAAGAACTGCGATCGCTTTACTTTTTTGAGCGTCATGACTATATAGAAGCCTTTAAGCTCAAGCAAGAAAAAATCCAAATAGAACATCAGTATGGCTTTCGTGCTTTTATCGGGGCAAGTCAATTGCAGCCGCAACGCTCTAGAATTAACCCAGCATTGGAACCTCAAAAAATACCGTTTGTTCCTGAGGGTGTTGCCCAAGAAATATCTGCTTCTGGACGGCAGCAAGATGTCAATCGTTTGATTGAAAGAATTACTCGTGCTGACTACAAACTCACAGTAATTTATGGACCATCTGGTGTGGGTAAAAGTTCAATTATCAAAGCTGGTTTAGTACCAGCGCTGAAGGAAAAAGTTATTGGTGAACGTATTCCTATACCTATTGTTTTGTCTGTTTACACTGATTGGCTCACAGTTTTAGTAAGCAATCTAAACCAAGTGCTAGCATACACAGGAATATCGGTTAATCCTGACTCTACACCCACTATACTGCTAGAAAAAATTCGGTTAGCAACCGAGCGGAATTATACAATAATTATCATATTAGACCAGTTTGAAGAATTTTTCTTTATTAGCAATATTCCCACGCAAAGAATAGAATTTTACCAATTTTTTAGTCAATGTTTAAATATTTCATATGTCAAAATTATTCTGTCATTAAGAGAAGATTATTTACATCATTTACTAGAATTTGAACGTTTGAGCCAAAAAAATAGTATTGGGCAATATGATTTAGGCGTAATTAATAAAAATATTCTCGATAAGGACATTCGCTACTACCTAGGAAAATTCTCTAGCCAGGATGCTAAAGCCATAATTCATAGTCTTACTCAACGTTCACATTATGAACTGAGTGATGAATTAATTAACCGATTAGTCCAGGATTTGACAGGAGAACTAGATGAAGTACATCCAATTGAATTACAAATAGTTGGCGCTCAACTACAAATAGAAAACATTACCACACTCGGACAATACAAGCTTTGCGGTGGCTCGGCAAAATTGGTGGAACGCTGGCTTGGGGAGGTTATTAAAGACTGTGGTAAGGAAAACAAAGAGTTAACTTGGAAACTATTATTTGAGTTAACTGATGAAAAAGGCACACGACCGTTAAAAACTAAAGCTGATTTAGCGACTGCATTAGTTAATAATCATGATATAGATACAATATCAAGCTTTGACACAGTTGGAGAACTAATTTTAGAAATATTGGTGGGTTCAGGTTTGGTGTTGCGAGTCAGAGAAGAATTAGGCGATCGCTACCAGCTAGTTCACGATTATTTAGTTGAACCAATTCGCCAAAAGAACAATTATGGTATGCTCGCCGAATTAGAAAAAATCAAACTTGAAAAAACTAAAGCTGAAGTTGCCCAACAGCTGAGTCAAAAGCAACTCAATTTGATATTGCAACGGCGCCTGCGGGAAGCACGGATAGCAGGCGCAGTGCTGGCAATCATGGGAGGAACAATAGCAGCATTATGGTGGCAAGCCGACTTGCAAAAAGGAGCAGCAATTCGCCAAACCCTACGAGCTGAACGCAGTGAAACCAATTTGAAAATTAGTGCAATCACTGCTGCTAGCGAAGCTTTGTTTGCGTCTAATAAAGAGTTTGATGCTCTATTAGAAAGTTTACGCGCTTGGAGAGGACTTAAACAGGCAGAGGTCGTGCAACCAGATACTCGAATGCGGGTGGTGACAGCCCTACAACAGGCAGTTTATGGAGTAACGGAGGTTAACCGTCTGGAAGGGCACGCTGATGTTGTCTGGGGAGTAGCTTTCAGCCCAGATGGTCAATTGCTAGCGTCAGGTAGCCGAGATCAAACAGTGAAAATTTGGCGTCCTGACGGTACCTTACTCCAAACCCTCAAGGGTCACACTGATGCTGTCACCTGTGTAAGTTTCAGCCCGGATGGTCAAACCCTAGCATCTGCCAGCCTCGACAAAACAGTGCAAATCTGGCACAAAAACCCGGTTACAGGTGAATTTGGGTCTAAGCCATATAAAACCCTGAAAGGGCATAAAGATTGGGTTTATAGCGTTAATTTCAGTCCTGATGGCGAGTTGTTAGCTACTGCCAGTAAGGATACAACCCTAAAACTCTGGCGCAAAGACGGTAGCATAGTAAAAATACTGAGGGGACACCGAGGGTGGGTTAACTGGGTAAACTTCAGTCCTGATGGGCAATTCATCGCCTCGGCCAGCGACGACAAAACAGTGAAAATCTGGCGACAGGACGGTAGCCTCGTTAAAACTTTGCAGGGTCATCAGCAGGGTGTGGTTATAGCTGTTTTTAGCCCGGACGGTAAATTTTTGGCATCAACAGGTCGAGACAAGACAGTAAAACTTTGGCGACAAGAAAGTAACAGGACTAAAGATGGTTTTGACTTTCGTCTTTACAAAAGTTTACGACAGCATAGCAGTACAGTTTGGAGTTTGAGCTTTAGTTCCGATAGTAAAAAGTTAGCTTCCGCAGGTGAAGACAATACCATAAACCTCTGGAGTATCACTGGTACTTTACTCAAAACCTTCAAAGGACACAGCGATACTGTTGTCAGCATCGCTTTCAGTCCAAATAACAAATTGCTGGCTTCAGGAAGTTTCGACAAAAGCGTGAAACTATGGAGTTTAGATGCCCCAACACCGTCTATTCTTCAAGGACATCAGAAGCGAGTTTTGAGCGTTGCTTGGAGTCCTGACGGTCAGATGCTAGCTTCTGGTAGTAGCGATCGCACTGTCAAACTTTGGCAACGAGACACCAGTAGTGGCGAAGTCAAAACCCGACTTTACAAAACTTTAGTAGGGCACACAAATAAAGTTCCTAGTGTCAGTTTCGACCCCAAAGGTGAAATGCTGGCCTCAGGAAGTTATGACAAGACTGTGAAACTTTGGCGGCTTGAAGGTACTTTAATCAAGACTCTCCGCGGGCATAGCGATAGTGTGATGAGCGTGAATTTCAGCCCAAATGGTCAGTTTTTGGTAACAGCTAGCAAAGATAAAACGGTGAAGCTCTGGAACCGTGAAGGCAAGTTAATCAAAACTTTAGTGGGGCATCAGGGCTGGGTGAATAGCGTAAATTTTAGTCCTGATAGTCAGGTTATAGCCTCTGCCAGTGATGACCAAACTGTGAAACTGTGGAGTCGGGATGGTACTTTGCTCAAAACTTTTTCGCCCCATGACAGTTGGGTGTTAGGTGTCAGCTTTAGTCCCACTGACGAGTTACTGGCTTCTGCTAGCTGGGATAATACTGTGAAACTGTGGCGACAGGATGGTACGTTGTTAAAAACCTTGTTAAAGGGGTACAGCGATAGCGTCAATGCTGTAACTTTCAGTCCCAATGGTGAATTGCTCGCTGCCGCCAGTTGGGACAGTACAGTGAAACTCTGGAGCCGTGAAGGCAAATTAATTAAAAGTCTCAATGGGCATCGCGCTGCGGTATTAAGTGTCAGTTTTAGCCCAGATGGTCAAACACTAGCATCAGCTAGTGATGACAACACGATCATTCTATGGAATTTACATCTTGATGATCTGCTTGTTCGTGGTTGCGACTGGGTGGGTGATTACCTCAAGCACAACCGCAATCTTGAAAAGCGCGATCGCATTCTTTGTGATGGTATAATTAGCGCAAAACCTTTTTAATTACGAATTACGAATTAGCTTGAAGCCTCAATGGGCAACCGCTCTTGGTTTAGCGGTTGATGAGGCGATCATTGTTAATTCAGAGCTAGAAAATAATTTTTGACATGATCAACTAAAGGAGCGATCGCTCTCCAAAACTTCATGATTATTTTCTGCGGGAGCTTCTTGTGGCAAATTCGCTAAAAAGGCTTGTAGTCTCATACGCTCAATATAAGGCCAGCCTCCCTCAGACTCAATATCTTTCAGCAATGAGTAGAGTTGCCGACGGTTAACAGGCAAACTCTCTTGAAAAACCCCATCCCGGATCTCTCGGTGTAAATGCTCTAATTGCCGCAGCAAAGCCAAAAGAGTTACAGTATCACCTTCACAGCCCTGAACTGCATCATACACCACAGTTGCGATCGCTTGCAGTTTACAGGAAAACTCCCCTGATTCCAGATTTTTGTTATCGCTCATGCCATCCTTTCCGTATAAATGAGGTCAACTCAAATTTACCGGAGATTTTTAATTTTCCCTAGTTTGCCAATAGCTACTCTAGACAAGGAGTAAAGAAAATGAACCTTCTGTAAGCTTCTAGATGGATTTTTTCTGAAATCCTCGTGTCTTACATCCCTCACTTGCCTGAGTAAGGGGTGAAAATAACTAGATTTGTATCTTTATCAAAGGCAATTGCGATCGCTCTTAAAAGAGCGTAGTAACCTTTAGCATAGCCTCCACGGCAGCTAGATGTGATCAGGACGAGACTTTGTTGGATTTTGAGTACTTTGATTTTGAGTTAAAAAAAATCGTATGATCTGGCTGATTTCCCAATCAAACAATGGGCTGTATGTAGTGGCGTAACATACATAATACAAAAAGACTTGGGCGATGCCGCTTTTGCCTGTGGCAAAAGTAAAGTGCGAAGTAGACACCTCTCTTTGCGCTCTTTGAGGCAAGTACTTATGCCGCTCTGTGTGGGGCTTACTCATCCACGCGCCCAACTCTAAACAAATGCCACCAACAGTAAAACTGCTGGTTTTTTGCTCTCCTAGTTACACACATCCAAAATGGATGCAGTGTACTACTTAGTCTGGGGTTTCTTACACCCCAAGCTCAAAAGAGTGAAACGTTTAAGTACGTTTAGCAGAGAAAAGTTTGAGCGGCGACTTCCAACCTATACGCCCGGACACTTGTTTCAACTCTTGCAATCAGAGCAACACACTGTCCGATCGGGGATGGCTTCTCGTCAGAGATCAAAGCTTCGATGCAGTTTTACAACTTAGATATTAATTTTTGAGATTGAGGTTGACCATGAGGTATCGCGCTTTAATTGTTGCATTCTTGGCTTTGTGCCTGGGGCTTATAACTGCTTGTAGTGATGCTCCTGCTACTAGTAGTAGAGATGTACTCACCTACGATCAAATTCGCGGGACTGGCTTGGCTAACAAATGCCCCCAACTAGCAGAAACAAGCCGTGGCTCCATTGCCATTGATTCTAGCCAGTCCTATGCCATCAAAGAACTTTGCTTAGAACCAACTAGCTTTTTCATCAAAGAAGAACCTGCTAATAAACGGCAAGAAGCAGAATTTGTTGCTGGTAAATTGTTGACCAGATACACTTCCACTATTGACCAGGTGCAAGGCAACCTAAAAATCAACCCAGATAATAGCTTGACCTTTGTGGAAACTGATGGTCTTGACTTTCAAGCCATCACTGTGCAACTTCCTGGTGGTGAGCGAGTACCTTTCCTCTTCACCATCAAAAACTTGGTTGCTCAAACCCAACCCAATTTGACCAGTATTAACACCTCCACGGACTTTGAAGGCACCTTCAAGGTTCCTTCCTATCGTGGTGCTGCCTTCTTAGATCCTAAGGGTCGTGGTGTCGTCAGTGGCTACGATAATGCCGTGGCTCTCCCCGCCCAAGCGGATGATGAAGAACTTACCCGCACTAACGTCAAGCGTGCTGAAAATCTTAATGGCAAGATTTCTCTGCAAATCGCGAAAGTAGATAGCTCTAGTGGTGAAATTGCTGGTACTTTTGAGAGCGAACAGCCATCTGATACAGATTTAGGTGCTGGCGAACCTAAAGAAGTTAAGATTCGCGGTCTATTCTTTGCACGGGTTGAACCGACTCGTGGCTAAACTCTCTTAGGTAACTGACTGGCATTCAGAACTACAATTCTGTAAACATCAGGTTTCATAACAAAAGTTAACTTCAGGGCTGTTTCATTCCTATAAAAGCATTATTAGAGACGAAAAGAGACAAAGGTTCAAGGGTAGACAAGAGAAAAATTCTTCCTTCCCTTCTACCCAACTTTTCAAGAGGCTTTGAAAGGATGAAACAGCCCTGCCTTTTTTTCAGGAGCTAGATAGGTTTTTTTTAAAGAGGGGAAAGGTTTAAATTCACACCTTAACTTTTTCCCTTTTATTAAAAGACTAAGGATTTAAATACAACAAAGGGCATCTCGCCCTTTTTTTGTTGACTTGCGTAAATATACGCAGTATTTTCTAAATATTATTAGTAATTTTTAATTGTTGAATGAATTTTGGTTGAATTTACACGTATTTTTACTGTAAACAAAACTTTTGCTTATCCAACAAAATTCCGACTACTGTTATTTTGTTTATATAAATTAGCTTCACCATTAATTAATTAAAATTAAGTACAATCTCGGTTTGATATTTAGTAACTAATTTTATATTTTATTTCTATGTAGTTATAAAAACAGCTACAGATCATACCAAAGAGCAATAACAAACTAAATACCAATTTTGCCCCTTTAAACTTTGCTCGATTTTCAAGCAACTCTATGAAATTTTTTCTAGAAAAATGTTGTTATCTACCATAGAGTTTGCAAGGACATATAGCATGATATTGTCTTTGATATCGTGCGATCGCAGCTGAGTTTAAAAGTGAGTAATTGATTGTTGATTTACTCAATAAACACGGTGCTATGCCTACCACAGTCACCAATGAACTAAAACATGAAATTTGGCAGTTGTTGCGAGAATATCAGCAATCTCGGTCAGAAAATGTTCGCAATAAGCTGGTAAAACTCAATTTTGGACTTGTGAGAAAAGAAGCTCACTACTGGACAAATCAATGTCATGAAACCTACGATGATTTGCTCCAGGTTGGATGTTTGGGTTTAATTAGAGCGATTGAAAAATTTGAAATTTCTAAGGGACATGCCTTTAGTTCCTATGCTCTTCCCTATATTCGGGGTGAAATTCAACACTATCTCCGAGATAAAGGTGTCACCGTGCGAATTCCTCGGAAGTGGTTAGCACTGCAACAGCAAGCAATAGGAGTTTCACGTTCTTGGCGTGAAAAGCATAATCGTCAACCAACAGACTCCGAATTAGCAACAGCACTGGAAATTTCTCCAAATGAATGGCAAGAAATTAAATTAGCATGGGTAAATCGCGCTCCCTTGAGTCTCGATGTGCCAATCCAAGATGGAGAAGAAGGCTCTACCTGTTTGGGAGAATTGGTTCCAGATCCTCACTATCGCAGCTTTCAACTAGCACAAGAAGACCAACTTCGCTTGCAACAAGCATTGGTTCAACTCGAACAACGCACCCGCGATGTATTGGAATGTGTGTTTTTGCAAGATTTGACACAAAAACAAGTTGCAGAACATCTGGGAATCAGTGTCGTAACGGTTTCCCGTAGAGTCAAGAAAGGCCTGGATTTGATGAAACAGCTTATGGGTGTAACAGAAGATTGACGCCCAATAAACCGAATACGCAGTTATGCTGGGCTATAAGTGCTAAAAATAACCCTTGAAATGTAAAAAATTAGGTTATAAAGGGAACAGACTTTGCCTTTGATACAAATTTCAGGCATGTTGATTTCCACTTTTCAATTTTCTAATGGCTTTTGAGAACAGCTCATGGGCAGAAATTCAAAAATTACAATTGCAGCTATTTTAACCTTAGCGATCGCTGGATGTGCTTCTGAAGATACACAACAAGCCATCAATCCTGCGCCGATTCCTAAAATAGTAGTAAAGTCGCCACCAGCGACTCAATCCTTTAAGAATCCAGTGATACCTGCCAAACAGGTTTCACCAGTTACTCCTGCATCTGCTAACTTGATTCAATCAACTAATGCTACAGAGCGGGCACGGTTTGTTCTGGTATCAAAAGACCGGGCTGACCCGTTTGCACAAATTTTTGGGCAGACAGTTCCGGGAATGCCTAAAACATCGGGAAGACCTGTTCCCGTGTTGCCTAAGTTACCTACTGCATCGCTAGCAGTCCGAAAACTTCCAACAGGCAGCATAGCTTTAAATCAAAAGAAAAATAACATTGCTTCTGTACCAAAAAAAGTCAATCCTACTTTGACTTCAGTCTTGCCTAGGGTTTTGCCTCAAGTTGTCCCCAACCCGACTTTAGTATCTGTATTGCCACCACCAGCACAACCTGAGTTAGCAAGGGCAGTTCTTGTGACTGGTGTAGTTCTAATTAGTAAGGAACCGCAGGCAATTATCAAAGTACCAGATGAGCCGACGAGTCGATATGTGCAGGCGGGACAGCGATTGGCGAATGGCGTACTGGTTAAACGTATTGAAATGAATCAGGGCTATAACCCTATCGTGATTTTGGAACAATATGGTATTGAAGTTGCCAAAATGGTAGGGGAAGGGGCTGTCAATTCAACGCCGTCAGCTGCATCTGCTATCGGCAATCCTATTTCAGTGACAACACCCTCCTCAAGTCCTTTTAATGTTGGAGCTTCATAGAGATGGAGACTAAGGAAAAAATTGAATTTGCTGGTTTGCCTTTAGCTGTCTATAGAGAGATAGCAGCTCATTTACATCAAGTTGAAGGGGTAGAAGTGGATTTAATTCCCCAATCATCCCAACAGTTTGATTACAATCAAAGTCAAATTGGTGCCTTGTCCATCTCGTGGACAGTAAATTATGGTTCAGAAAGTCGGCAACGAGTTAACCAAATTTTGGCTTACTATCAAAATCGCTATATGAATCCTATTTGATTTGTGAAAATCGAAGCCTCAGATTCCCGATTTCTTAGAGAAGTCGGGAATTTTGTTGTTCATGAATGATTAAGTAAGACTATGGTGTATAACGACTTCATACTAATTCTTTGTGCAACTGCACAAAATCAAAATGCAGGTCAGACTTGGGGCTTAAGTCCCAATTTCTGTAGAAACCTCACAGGTAATCAGTATAATTACTTCGGTGATTTTAAATTTTTAATTGGAGCAAAGTGACTATGACTGCTGCTGTCTTTCTAGAAAACGTCTACAAGTTTTACAACAATGTACCTGTAGTGAATGACTTATCATTCAAAATTGAAGCGGGGGAAATATTTGCTCTACTCGGTCCCAACGGTGCGGGTAAATCAACCACAATTCGGATGCTGACTACACTAACGAAACCATCGCAAGGACGGATAGAAGTAGGTGGATATGATGTCATGAGCCAAGCCATACTGGCAAAACAAAGTATTGGCGTAGTCTTGCAGCAAATCAGTGTGGATAACGATTTAAGCGTTTGGGAAAATATGGAACTGCACGGAAGGCTACATCACATTAGCAACCCGCAGCGACAAAAGCTCATTAATCGATGGCTAGAGTATGTTGAGCTAGCAGAAAAACGTGATGATTTGGTAAAAACCCTGTCTGGGGGTATGAAACGACGATTGCAGATAGCGAGAGCTTTATTGCATCAACCGCAAATTCTGTTTTTGGATGAACCAACGGTAGGACTAGACCCCCAAACCAGGCGACGCCTCTGGGAAATTATTCGAGATTTGAATAAGCAGGGGATGACGATGCTACTGACGACCCATTATATGGATGAGGTCGAATTTTTGTGCGATGCCTTTGGCTCTACCAAGCCAGGGCGCATCGGTATTATGGATAGCGGTAAGCTGATTTCTTTAGGAACTTTACAACAGCTCCGTTCCGTTCACGGTGAAGGTTTGGTGATGAAGCAATTGGGTGTGTCTGAAGTGGGAAGTGATAGCGCCCGTAGCTGGGAATATTTGTTTTTCCCATCTCTAGAAGAAGCGAACATCTACTTGAATGAACAGCCCGATAAAACCGGAATGATGGTGCGTCCCTCCAACCTAGAAGATATTTTTGTGGAATTAACGGGATGCCAGTTAGATTAACCTCATCCTCCTAACTGTCGCAGCATGGCTTCTACTCTGTCCACCCCTTCTGAGTCATTGCGCCGCTTGTACAAGTCACGCGCTTTCTGAAGCAAGCTGTTGGCTTGTTTGGTTTGTCGCCGCTGTTTATACATCGAACCCATTAACTCATAAGTCTGGGCGTTGTTCTTATCCAAGTCGATTGCTTGTTGATATGCCCAGGTAGCAGCAGTATAGTCTCCCATACGCGATTGCGTCACAGCCAATCCTAAATAGGCATTAACGTTGTTACGGTTCAGCTGTATGGCACGACGGTAGCCTTCCTTTGCCCCAGGTGTGTCGCCCAAATTGGCTTTGATGTAACCCACGGCGTAGTAAAAATCACTATTGTTAGGGTTGATGGCGATCGCACGACGATAAGCTGTTAATGCCGCCTGGTAATTTCCCTGTTGAGCATATAAGTAGCCAATACCTGAATGAATTTTAGCATTTTTGGGATCTAGCCTAGCTGCTTGCTGATAAACTGCGATCGCACCACCATAATCGCCAGTATCCACTAACCTCCGTCCTTCTTCTAGTAGTTGCTTTAACTCTGGGTTTTTGCCTTGTGCCACTAATACCTGAGCCTGAACCACTGAAGGTATAGTGAAGGCAAAACATCCTAATAACACCACACTCAACACAAATGATGTTGGCTTGTACACAGTAAATTTCCTGAAATTTTAGAGGACTTTTTTCTTGTACATTAAAACAAAAATATGGACTTTTGAAAACTGTATTTCCTCGCATTGATTAAGATGTTAATAGTTCATCCACTCTTTCCTTTACAATCAGCACTATAATACAGAGTTTTTACTGAATAATAAAGTGTAAGATATCAAGTTCAGATGAAGTGACCCTACATATAAATCAGTAGAATAGAAAAATGACACTTTTTAGATCAGTAGTTCTACGTGTCATTTAGAAAAATCTAACAGGCATCTAACTTAATCTTAGAGAGGCGATGCGCTAATCTCAGAGGGTTTAACATTCATTACTGTTTGTTATTTAATTTAATAATTTGCTGACTCTGTATCCAATTTCTCTTACATTTATAGTCTTTTATACTACCCTTTATAAAACTGCAATCCAGGCGTTTACACCCTTTTTTGGTCATTACACGGTAAGATCAATTTAACAAGTAAAGTGTTCCTTCAAATTCTAGTTTTTAGTCGGCAGGATACTATCAATGAGAGCGAATTTGCGATGTTACTTCGCTCCCGCTGGAAGCAATCGCAATCTAAACTTGTGTGAGAGGATGTTTATCAAACTTGTATCAACACAAACTAGTTTTGTATGTGTATTCTGAATAATAAATATTAACCTATATGCTATCTGGGAGGCTAATTTATGATTATAACTACCACTGATGTGATTCAAGGAGCCGTTATTGAGTCATATTTAGGCATTGTGACAGCAGAAGTAGTCTACGGCAGCAATTTCTTGCGGGATTTTTTGGCTGGTATTCGAGATATTATTGGTGGACGCACCGGCAGCTATGAACGTCTATTTGAGCAGGGTCAACGCAAGGCATTAGAAGAATTAGAACAACGAGCACAACGCTTAGGAGCAAATGCTGTGATTGGGATTGAACTTGATACTGGCACAATCAATATTGACCAGTCAGGAGTTCTTTTGTTGATTACTGCCACAGGCACTGCTGTAAAGATGCGTTAATTTTTTATTGGCGGTATATATTACTTTTTTATTCTTTTTTAAGAAGGGTTAAAAAGTTTTGTCTTGAGTCTAATTGTTTTGAAAACTCAAGCTAGATTATTATAGAAGTTAATAAATGTAATTTAAATTAAAAAATTCTGTGGGAAATCTCTGCAAAAACATTAAATCATAAATAAATCCTGAAGTCGATTAGTTTTCTTTTCAATCTGTTTGTTTTTTATTACTAAAGATAGATTCATTAACTATTTCTATTGATAGATATAAAAACAGGTGATTTTGCTATTTAATTTTAAGCATAAACATGAATATACCTTGAGAAAAACTTTGCTGAAACAGCACTGGAGAACATAAACTATGTCATACGTAAATCGGACAGGTAATGACGTTATTCCTACTGAGCCTGTGGTAGCAGGACGAGTAGCTGAATATCATGATCTTGTTCGCTGGGGACCTATTATTTCTGGTTTGTTGGTTTCTTTAGCCACTCAATTAATTTTAAGCGCTATAATTGGTGCTGTTGCCGCAGGCGCAGTTGAAGGTTCAGGTGCACCCAGAACAATTGCTCCTAATGCTGCGGGTAATGCAGGACTTTGGTCAACGATCGCTTTACTAATTTCTCTATTTACTGGTGGATGGGTTACAGCGCGTGCTTGTGGCCCGATGAACCGCAATACAGCTCTTCTTAATGGCGCAATTCTTTGGGCAACGACTTTGGCAGTTAGCTCGTGGCTATTTGCAAGTGGAGTATCGGGTGCTTTTGGTGTTGCTGCTTCCAACGCCGGGGAAGTAATAAATCAGGTACAACAGCAAGGTACTACCCCCAACATACCCCAAACAAACGTAACTGCTCAGCAAGCTCGTGAGATTGCAGCAAATGTACGTTCGGGATTGTGGTGGTTTGTATTTGGTTCCTTATTGGGTTTAGTAGCCGCAATGATGGGAGCCGTAGCTGGTGCTCGCAGTCCCCGGACTAACAATTACACTGCTTAAAGAATTGTCTGAAAAATCAAATGTTATTTATTTTAAATTAAAGCACCTTTTTTCAAGGTGCTTTTTGTTGATTATTTAAGACTGGCGTTTGTAGCGTCCAATTAATTCTGCCGTTGCCAAAATATGACTATCAATTGCTGCTAAAAGTTGGTTTTTGCTAGCCCCTGCTGATAAACCCAACTTTTTATCTATGGCATAAAGTTTGAAAAAGTAGCGATGAATGCCACTGGGTGGACATGGCCCACCGTAACCAAACTTGCCAAAATCATTTTTTCCCTGGACTCCGCCATTGGGTAGAGTTTTTACAGTCGCTATATGTTCTGGTAATTGGCGAACTGTCGCTGGAATGTCGTAAACAACCCAATGAACAAATGTCCGTCCGGGTGCATCAGGGTCATCAACAATTAATACTATGCTTTCTGTTTCTATGGGAACTTCATCCCAGGCGATGGGTGGGGAAATATCTTCACCGTCACAGGTGTATTTAGCAGGAATTAAATCATTAGCCTCAAAGACACTGCTTTCCAATTTCATAGTTTTACCTCTTTTTGGGATTTCCACTACTAGTCTGTCAAGTTGAAATTGCTGGGTGAGCCAGTTCGTAGTAAGTAATTTAGTCCTTACTAAAAGCTCCCAAAACTAGCTAGCAAAGTACTACTACGCAGGCTTTAATTCATATATTCATTCTCCATAATGCATTAATTTCTCCTTTTTTATATAGCAAAGAGTAACTTTAGTTGTATATCCAAAGTTAAGCATTAGCCCTTAATATTTCTTTCTAAAGAGCCATGAATAGAGAAGATTTGGTAGCTAAATTTGAAAAGTCAATGAATTGATGAAATCGAAAACTGATATCGGTTTGGACTTGCTGAAAAAGCCAAAAACTCTAGTTAATTACAAGGAGTACTGTCATGGCAGACACAAGCAAACGTGGTTTTGCTTCTATGGATGATGACAAGCAGCGCGAAATAGCAAGCAAGGGCGGACAAGCTGCCCATGAGAAGGGTACTGCCCACGAGTTTACATCGGAAGAAGCTCGTGAGGCTGGGCACAAAGGTGGTGAAACTGTGAGTCAGGATAGAGAACACATGGCTGAAATCGGTCGTGAGGGTGGCAAGAGTTCCCACAGTGGCGGTCGGAAACAAGATAGCGATGATGCCGACAGCGAAGAAAAGGGTACCCAAGGAGGCACACCAGAACAACATTCTAAGGCTGGGCGGCAGAGTCACAAAAATAAATAAATAGACTCATCGTCTGGCATTTAAAAGGTTCTCGCTTTAATATTGGGGTTCAGGCAAAATTGCCAACATATTTTATCTGTTAATATCCCGCTTCTAAGCAACAGAAATGTTTTTTAGAAGCGGGATATTTTACATGGCTATTTTTTTAAATTCAATGAAATGCAAACTTTACTACCAAAAATTACCATTTCAGATATGAACCTTCAATTCCCTCTTCACGGCGGATCTTACCGTCTTTTTCAAACCAGGCAATTACTTGCTGTGCTGTCAAATCTTCAATAGCAACACTATACTCTTGGGCGATATGCTTTAAAAGCTTAAGTGATGAAATTGTTAATCTTGTTAAAAACTTTTCTGGGGAAGACAACAAAGCGGCGTCTACTTTTGATGACTCTTCCAGGGTTAAAAATTGTGCTGATGGTTGTTGTGGTGGTAAGTCCATAAACGCTATCTAAAATTTATTTGGGCATTGGGCATTGAGCATTAGTTCTTAAAAAAGGATAAATGACTAATGACGAGCTTGTACCAAATAGCCACAACGATGTTGTCCATCAATAATCCAGTGGGTGCGTTCTACGGTACAATCTGGTAATACGGCTGCAAACATTTCTAATTCGTGACCACAAATGCTGGGGAAAGACTCGGCAACGTTAGAAATAGCACAGTTATGCTCCATTAAGATGAAGCGATCGCACTCAAAGGAGTCATTCACATCAACAGGGTGACACTCCGCCATGAAGCCTTCAGCTTTTCTCAATTCTACTAAGTTGGCTACCCGTTCTCGCAATGAACCGTTACCGACGCGATCGCGGTATTCTTGGGCTTTGCGCTGCCACTGTTTCTCTAAAATCGATTTGAATTGGTCGTCTCCTACCGTTTCCGCTAAAGTATCTAGCAACGAAACCGCAAAATTTCCGTGGCCATCACCAAAGCGATCGCTCATTGTTCGATGCAAGCGATCGCGTCCCTGACGACTCAGTTGATAAAGGTGCTGCGGACGCCCCATCCCCGCTACTTGCACTGATGTAGAATACAAAACTAGCTCCTCCGTCTCCAAATCTTTGAGATGGCGACGAATCGCTTGCGGGGTAACGTCTAAAACTTCAGCTAGCTCCAAAGCCGTTGCTTTTTCGTGTTTGTGCAGATACTCAAGGATATCTTGCTTGGTTGAGGACTGGTGGGTAGTCGCCATCTTCATTTGGTGCGAGGCGTTCAGCGAACGTCCCAAAAATTTCTTTGAAAATTTGACTTTGACAACATTGTTGTTGTTAATTTAGCGTAAAATGAAGATACATTAAACAACAAAGCTGTTGTTTTACTCTCCACCACTATTCTAGCAGCCGTGTAACCATTCCGTAACTGGAGATGAGAATCGGTTAGCAACAGCCCGCCTCCCATCCTAAAAGAGTTCCGAACACGAGAGATTATTACTGATGAGTGCCACTGTCAAAACCTTAGTCAACCAACCCTACAAGTACGGCTTTGTCACCGATATTGAAGCCGACACTATTCCGCGTGGACTAGACGAGGACGTTGTTCGCTTGATCTCCTCTAAAAAGAACGAGCCGCAGTTCATGCTGGACTTTCGCCTCAGAGCTTATCGCCAGTGGCAAAAAATGACGGAACCAACTTGGCCGAATGTCAAGTATCCGCCAATTAATTATCAGGATATCATTTACTACTCAGCGCCAAAACGCAAGAAAGACAAACTAAACAGCTTGGATGAAGTTGATCCAACCCTTTTAGAAACCTTCGAGAAATTAGGCATTTCTTTATCTGAACAGAAGCGACTGGCAAACGTCGCCGTCGATGCGATTTTCGATAGCGTCTCTGTCGCTACTACATTTAAAGAAAAGCTAGCGGAAGATGGGGTTATTTTCTGCTCAATTTCCGAAGCGTTGCAAGAACACCCAGAACTGATCAAAAAATATCTGGGTAGCGTCGTTCCCATAGCTGACAATTATTTTGCCGCCTTGAACGCCGCCGTATTTAGCGATGGTTCCTTTGTCTACATTCCTAAAGGCGTGAAATGCCCAATGGAATTGTCTACCTACTTCCGCATCAACTCTGGTGATACAGGACAATTTGAGCGGACTTTGATTGTCGCTGAAGAAGGTAGTTATGTTTCTTACCTCGAAGGTTGCACCGCACCGATGTATGACAGCAACCAGCTGCACGCCGCCGTTGTGGAACTCGTCGCCCTCGACAACGCCGAAATTAAATACTCCACCGTGCAAAACTGGTACGCTGGCGATGTCAACGGTAAAGGTGGTATTTACAACTTTGTCACCAAGCGCGGTTTGTGTCAGGGCGTAAATTCCAAGATTTCCTGGACTCAAGTAGAAACAGGTTCGGCAATTACTTGGAAATATCCTAGCTGTGTGTTGGTGGGTGATAACTCGGTGGGTGAGTTTTACTCGGTGGCGCTGACAAATAATATGCAGCAAGCTGATACGGGTACAAAGATGATTCACGTAGGTAAGAATACCCGCAGCACAATTATTTCTAAAGGAATCTCCGCAGGTAATTCTAGTAATAGCTACCGGGGTTTAGTGAAAGTTAACCCGACGGCGAAAGGGGCGAGAAATTATTCCCAGTGCGACTCAATGCTGATTGGGGATAATGCTCATGCCAACACTTTCCCTTATATACAGGTACAAAACAATACTGCGAAGGTGGAGCATGAAGCTTCTACTTCCAAGATTGGGGAAGATCAACTGTTCTACTTTGCTCAACGGGGTATTTCAGCAGAAGATGCCATTTCGATGATGGTTAGTGGCTTCTGTAAGGATGTTTTCAATCAGCTACCGATGGAGTTTGCTGTGGAAGCTGATAAGTTGTTGAGTTTGAAGTTGGAAGGCAGTGTTGGATAGCGCTTGTAGTCAGCACTTTAGTGCTGGGAAATCGCTAGGAACTGAAAAAATTAACGCTTGTAGTCAGCACTTTAGCGCTGGAGAAAAGCGCTAAAGCATCTACTACGAACTAAAAAAGAAGAGAGAAAACATGATTATTGAAAATAGTGAAATTGTGCTGTCAGTACGGAATCTGACGGCTAATGTTGATGGAACACCGATTCTGAAAGGTGTGAATCTGGATGTGCGATCGGGTGAAATCCATGCGATTATGGGGCCGAATGGTTCTGGTAAGAGTACCTTTTCTAAGGTGTTGGCTGGACATCCGGCGTATGAGGTGACTGGCGGTGAGGTAATTTTCCAAGGGCAAAATCTCCTGGAATTGGAACCGGAAGAACGCGCCAGAAGTGGTATATTTTTGGCGTTTCAGTACCCGTTAGAAATTCCGGGTGTGAGCAATTTGGATTTCTTGCGAGTGGCGTACAATTCCCGTCGCAAGGCGCAAGGTTTAGAGGAAATAGACGCCTTTGATTTTGACGATTTGATTGAGGAAAAGCTGGATGTAGTGAAGATGAATCCCAGTTTTCTCAGTCGGAGTTTGAATGAAGGGTTTTCTGGTGGCGAGAAAAAGCGGAATGAAATTCTGCAAATGGCGCTGCTAGAACCAAAGTTGGGAATCTTGGATGAAACAGATTCGGGTTTGGATATTGACGCGCTCCGAATTGTGGCGAATGGTGTAAATCAACTGGCAACTCCAGAAAATTCTACAATTTTGATTACTCACTACCAACGGTTACTCGATTATATTGTGCCTGATTTTGTGCATGTGATGGCACATGGGCAGATTATTACCAGTGGTGGTAAAGAACTGGCGCTGGAATTAGAGTCTCGCGGTTATGACTGGGTGCTGGAAGAATTTGCAGCTGCTGAGGTGGGTGTGTAATGAATATTCAAGTATCCCCTAGTCCAATTCCTAATTCAAATGCAGTCAGTTTGACATCAATGTTAGATAGAGATGATTATCTGACTGGGTTGTTAAATCAAGTAACGGCAAATAAAACAGAAGGTTGGTTGCAGGAATTACGCCAAAGTGCTGCAAATTGGGTACGTCACTCGATTATCCCGACTACCCGCGAGGAAGAATGGCGGTTTACTGATTTATCGTCTCTGCGAAAGGTGCAATTTAATGTAGAGACGTTGCATGCAACGTCTCTACAATTTGATATTTTGCCAGAAGCGGCTAATAGTCGTTTGGTATTTGTGAATGGCGTTTATGCACCGGAGTTATCAGCAGTTTCAGATTTACCATCTGGAATTGTGGTAAGTAATTTGGCTGGCTTACCTGCGGTTGAGCAGCAAGCTTTACAGCAGTATTTAGCTCAAGCTGAGGGAGCGCAAGAAGTTTTTACTGCTCTCAATACGGCTGGGATAACTGATGCCGCTGTGGTGTGGGTGAAGAAGAATGTGGTAGTTGAAACGCCAATTCATTTGGTGTTTATTTCGGTTGCGGGGAAGACTGCGACGATTTCGCAGCCGCGTTGTTTAGTGGTGGCTGAAAGTGGTTCGCAGGTGAGTTTAGTTGAAGAGTATGCAAACTGTAGAGGCGCAGAGGAAGGAGTTTACCTTACCAATGCAGTTACGGAAATTTGGGTTGGTGACAATGCCCAAGTGAGTCACACTAGGGTTGAGCAAGAAGGTGCAGAGGCTTTTCATATAGGCAAAACTGCGATCGCACAAGCTCGTGATAGTCGATATACTTGTCATGCCATAACTTTAGGTGCGAAGTTGTCGCGGCACAATTTGGAGATTTTGCAAACTGGCGAGCAAACCCAAACTACTCTCAATGGTTTGACGATAATCTCTGGTAAACAGTTGGCTGATACTCACAGTGCGATCGCACTCAACTATCCCCACGGTACAAGTGAGCAATTGCATAAATGTATTGTAGGCGATCGCGCTCATGCGGTATTCAATGGTAAAGTTTTTGTACCCAAACCAGCGCAGTTGACAAATGCAGTCCAGCTGAATCGCAATTTGCTGCTATCGTCTAAAGCCAGAGTTGATACCAAACCCCAATTAGAAATTACTGCCGATAATGTCAAATGCGCTCACGGTGCTACCGTTAGCCAATTAGAAGATGATGAAATATTCTATCTGCAAAGTCGGGGAATTGATGAAAACGATGCTCGAAAGTTGTTAATCAACGCCTTTGCTGCCGAAATAATCAACAAAATACCAGTTCCTTCTCTACGAGAAATCTTGTTAAGTACAGTCAATAATCTTAAGTCTCTGACTAATGACTAATGACCATTGTACAGACGCGATTAATCGCGTCTCTAATGACTAATAACTAATCTACCAATGACTTTTACTCCTACCAAAACCCTTGCTGATAAAGTTCGCGCTGACTTCCCGATATTGCATCAGGAAGTCAACGAGAAACCCCTGGTTTATCTCGATAATGCCGCGACATCGCAAAAGCCTTTGTTCGTATTAAATACCCTGCGGGATTATTACGAGCAATATAATGCTAACGTGCATCGAGGTGCCCATACCCTTAGTGCTAAAGCTACTGATGCTTATGAAGGTGCTAGAGATAAAGTTGCCAAATTCATCAATGCTGCATCGCGTCAGGAAATCGTCTATACCCGCAACGCAAGTGAGGCGATTAACCTAGTAGCCTACAGTTGGGGAATGAATAATTTGCAGCCAGGAGATGAAATTATTCTCTCGGTGATGGAACACCACAGTAATATTGTACCTTGGCAATTGGTGGCACAAAAAACGGGTGCAGTACTGAAATTTGTGGAATTAACACCAGAAGAAACTTTTGATTTGGAACAGTTTAAAAAACTGATTTCTGAAAAAACAAAGTTAGTGTCGGTAGTGCATATTTCTAATGCTTTGGGTTGTATTAACCCAGTGGAAGAAATTGGTGCGATCGCTCACAGTTACGGTGCTAAATTCTTAGTTGATGCTTGCCAAAGTGTCCCCCACTTCCCTGTCGATGTGCAGAAAATAGATTGTGACTGGTTGGTAGCATCCGGTCATAAAATGTGTGCGCCAACTGGGATAGGATTTCTATATGGCAAGTTAGAATTGTTAGAATCAATGCCACCATTTTTTGGTGGTGGTGAGATGATTGCAGAGGTGTATTTAGACCATTCAACTTATGCAGAATTACCGCATAAATTTGAAGCTGGTACACCTGCTATTGGAGAAGCGATCGCACTTGGTGCTGCGATCGATTATCTTAGCAATATTGGCATGGATAAAATCCACGCCTACGAAGCAGAATTAACCGCTTATTTGTTCCAACAATTAGAGCAAATTCCCCAAATTAGAATTTACGGCCCCAAACCAAATGCTAAAGGTGAAGGGAGAGCTGCTCTTGCGTCGTTCACAGCGGGAGAAGTCCACGCCAACGACTTATCTACATTATTAGATCAAGAAGGTGTTGCTATCCGTTCTGGACACCACTGCACACAACCATTACACCGTTACTTAGGTCTTGCTGCAACCGCACGAGCAAGTCTCTCTTTCTACAACACCCGTGAGGAAATTGATATTTTTATCAAAGCACTGAAAGAAACTCTCGACTTTTTTGCAGGTTTCCTTGCTTAAAGTTACAAAATATTCAGATACTAATTGTGCCAAATATCAGCAACATATCTTGCTAATAGTTGGCACAATTTAATTATCTGGACTTTAATGAACGCAAGGGCGATAACATTCAAAAAAATTATGGTATTGTCACTACTGGAACTAACTGGAAGTTTCTCAAGCTGATTGAGCAAGTGCTTGAAATTGATTTGGGCGAGTATTATATTAATGACATAGGTAAAATTATCGGGATTTTATCTAACATCCTGATGGAAAAAGGATTGTAATATGCTTGTCAAGTCAAACCTTGCGGAACAAAGAACAGTCCTACATAACGTTAGTTGGGAAACCTTTGAAGCCTTGCTGAGAGATACAGGTGAGCATAGAGGCTCTAGGTTTGCTTACGACTGCGGTGTTTTAGAAATTATGACCCCACTTTTTGAACATGAAAATCCTAAAATTCAGTTTGACCGCTTGATATTTGCTTTAGCTGAAGAAGTGGGAGTAGAAATTAAAAGTGCTGGTTCTACAACACTAAAGCGACGATTAGCACTTCGAGGTATAGAACCAGATAATTGCTATTATATACAGAATGAATTGAAAGTCAGAGGTAGGGTAACGCTAAATTTAGAAACAGATCCGCCGCCTGACTTAGCAATTGAGATTGACATTACTAGCAGTTCAGTTAACAAATTGGGAATTTATTCAGCGTTGGGTGTAACTGAACTTTGGAGATATGATGGACAAAATTTAAAATTTTATCAGTTGATAGAGGGGCAATATGTCGAGTGTCAGTTTAGTATTGCCTTTCCTATAGTTTCAGTGAGTGAGATAAGCAGATTTATTGAGCAGAGTAAAAGTATGGGGGAAATTGCTTTACTCAAATCATTTCGCGTTTGGGTTAAAAATAAAATAGGATAGTTACTTATAAATTATAAAGTAATTTTTTCCATTAATTTTTACAAGACGTTTATTATTCTCTTTGTCTTTAATTTCTACTTGGGCATAATGTAGCATTCTGTGATGATTGGGACATAAAATAACAACATTATTTTCGTCTTGTGAACCTTCTTGAGATAAAAGAGTTAAATGGTGTGCTTACGAATAAAAGAACAAGAATTAGATAGACGCTTGGAGATGCATCGCCAAAATAAAAACCAAGGTTCAACATGGCAATCCATCAAGCAAAAACTAGGTTTATCTGAATGAACTACTAGTTAATTAAAGCGATCGCACCTCACAAAATCAACTCAAAGAATCTGGATCTATCCCTAACTTTCGTAATTCTTGTGCCAGCCTCTCGGCGCGTTGCTCGGCAGCGATCGCACGTTCTTCTGGTGTTAAATATCTGACTCCTTGTTTGTCATACCAATACAACCAATCCCGCGTAATTCCCTGATAGGTTCCCCGTTCATAACCAATTGCTAAACCTATCTCTGATAACCAAACTAAATTTCCTGGTTGCAATACATATTCACCATTTACAAAGCGATAAACTTCTAAAGGTGGTTTTCTCCGGCGTTGGGGATTGTAGACAACATAATACAAAATCTCCATCTCAGCATAAAGTTTCTTTTTGCTGGTGTATTCCCCACGCCGTCTGTGAGAAACAACTTCTAATGCCATAATCGGCATCACCTTTTCTTCCCACAACACATAACTTAAACGCAAGTTCTCATCAAAAACTCGCTCGACTCCTAAACTTAAAAATCCATCAGGCACAATCGGCGGTAATTCGGGATCGTAATATATGCCCATATCAACGCCGAAAAACCAATCCATCCGGGTTGTCCACAGCCAAGCTAAGATGGCTTCTAACAAGCCAGGAATCAAATGTTGTAGTTGATTATCCACAGGTTCATCGTCAGAATCGGGCAGATCCTCGGCGGAGGGTAAGCAGTGCAATGGGTTGTAATTTAACATGGTGGGTGCGATTGCAAACTTATAATATTGATGATATCTATCCACCTCTGACTTTTTATTGCGATAATTCCCAAGGGGGACGCGCTCCCCACTGGTTAGTCAAAGGTGGATAGATGACACTCAAGCGGTTAGTTTTAATTTTTGTGCTGACGCCGATAGCAGTTCTGTTGGCGGTTTCCTCTTTATTCAGTAGTTGGCAACAACCTCAATTTCAAAGTCGCCTGGAACTATATCAAACCAATATTGCTTTACAAGCTCAAGCTTGGCAATCAGAAGATAGGAGCGATGACAATCTCCAAGGGATTCGGGAAGCAATACTTGGTGAGCAACCCCTGGAAAGCGCTACAAAGCAGTATCAGGAGGCGCGTCAATCAGTTCAAACTAATTTGGATAAAGTTAACAATAAACTTACACAATTACGCTCTCAACCTGAAATCACTCCCATACCTCCGAAACCTCTACCTGACGTTCCTCCCACGACTAAAACCTCTAAACAGGGACAGCAACAGTTAGAGCAGTCTTTTAAGCAATTACAAAAATTACTAGCTGAATTAGACCTGCGGCTGGGAATTTTACAAGCACAGCAAGGACAGACGGATACAGCTCTCAAAACTTGGAGCGAATTACAACAACGCTCAGATATTAATCCAGAGTTTGGAGAAACCGCAGCTGTATTAAGTGGACTGTGGAGCAATCCTCCCCGTCTGCTCCAAAATTCTCAAGAACGAATTCAAAAGAATTTAGAAGGTTGGTTTCGCTCTACTGCTTTGGTTCAACTATACCAACTTCAGCAACGACAAGATGCTTTATTAGCAGTTAAAGCTGCACAACAAGAATCTGCTGCTCAAGCAGTGTTGAAATTAGCGGTTATTGGCACTATTCCTACATTGGCAGCTTTAAGTGGTCTAATATTGCTGATTTTCTTATTTGCTCAACGCTTGTTGAAAGGAAAAGCCTCGTTACTAGCTCAAAATGCTGATATCCCTTGGTCAACGCCTTGGGATGGTGAAACGATTTTGCAGGTTTTTGTCGTCGGCTTTTTCTTTATGGGGCAAATTTTTGTTCCTTTAGCCCTATCCCTACTCCCTATCCCGCGTCCCGTCTCTGATGTGCGACTTCAGGCTTTTTCTGTTTTAGTTAGTTACTTATTGGTAGCATCGGGTGCGCTGCTAGTGCTGTATTTTTCTCTTAAGCGCTTTTTTCCACTACCAGAATTTTGGTTTCGCTTTCGTTTTCAAGATAAGTGGTTTTTGTGGGGACTGGGAGGCTATTGTGCGGCTTTACCTATAGTTGTGGTGGTCTCTTTAATTAATCAACAGCTATGGCAAGGACAGGGTGGTAGTAACCCCCTGTTGCAACTAGCCCTGGAAAGTCAAGATGGTATAGCACTTGGAATATTTTTCTCCACAGCAGCGATCGCAGCTCCATTTTTTGAAGAAATTCTATTTCGCGGCTTTTTGTTACCTTCTCTAACTCGTTACTTACCCGTATGGGGATCGATTCTAATCAGTAGTTTACTGTTTGCGATCGCTCACCTCAGCTTGTCAGAAATTCTTCCCCTCACCGCATTGGGGATCGTTTTAGGGGTAGTTTACACGCGATCGCGAAACCTCCTCGCTCCTATGCTTCTCCACAGCCTCTGGAATAGTGGTACACTATTAAGCTTATTTGTTTTGGGTAGTAATTAGCACAAAGATATTACTGTTGCTTAAAACGAAAATATTTGCTTTTATCTCCATAAGTAGGGACAATTTACGAATTACGAATTACGAATTACGAATTACGAATTATTTTAATTGTCCTCCCGAACCATTTTAGCTGTCATGAATTGGATTACAATTCCGTTTTGCGCTCATGGAAGATGCCTCTTGCACTTCTAGATTCCCATTAGCCACACAGTTGGTCTCGTCATTGGTGCGATGGCGTTTCACGCCCACTAAAAGCGATATCTACGACGGGCTACGCCTACGCAAAAAATCCGGAAATAATACTGATGAACTTGTAAAAAGTGGTGTAGCAGTTTTTGCTGATTATTGAGGCTAATTTTTCTCAAGATAAATAAATGTCTTACCTGAAAATCTGCAAAACTGCCATACCAAGGTTTGCGATCATCAAATCCACCAAAAGTTATCAAGGAGCGCCAGATTTTCAGGCTATTCCGCAAGAAACTTTAGCGTTTCCTCTGGTATAGAAGCACGCTGATTTTGGTTATTTGTCTTGGGATTTACTTGTACTAAAAAAATTAAAAATCTATTTATTAAGCAAATACATTTACTCGCTTTCATTACAATAAAGACTTTATTTTTATATCTCACTTATTAAGGAGCAGTACTCATATGGCAAATCTCAACCCTAGTCACCCTACCAAACAACTTCTAGCTGGTTACTGTGGCATTATTCTTGGAGCATTTGGGGTTCATAAGTTTATTCTAGGATACGCTCCAGAAGGCTTTATCATGTTGCTGATTTCTGTAGTCGTGGGTTCTTTCACCTACGGCGTTGCCTTGTTAATTATGCTACTTGTAGGTTTAATTGAAGGCATGATCTATTTGAATAAGTCTCCTGAAGAATTTGTAAATACCTACTTTGTGAATAAGCAGGGCTGGTTTTAAAAACTTATATTTCACACTTGGGTTCCTCTGTGAAGTTATGTATCTTGCGTATAACATTAAAAGATGTGTTATCAATTACTTTTATGAATCTATGTACGTAATACTTAATTGCTTATTTATTTGCTGAATTAGCTAAAATTTGACAATTTATTACTATGAGAGATATGAGGAACCCATGTTGAAAAATATGGGATTGTAGCAAGATACAAAGTGCGGAGGCCGAGACACTCCGCGCTTTGTATCTTGCCGCACTTTCCACTCGATCCAATTCTTTTTTTGACTGCACAATAACCCAGAACTAAAGTTTTCTTCCTTCTTCCTTCTGCCTTTCTTTGTAACAATTAATTAAAGGTGTTGTGTATTTTTTAAAGTATCTTCTGCCTTTCTTTGTAACAATTAATTAAAGGTGTTGTGTATTTTTTAAAGTATATAAAAATTCTGAATCCTACTACTATGCTAACCATCAAACGTAAAAAGCTGATCTGGATATTCTTCTTGCTGTTGGGCTTTGGCTATTTCAGTGCCATGTCTAATTTGGAAATTCACAATTTTTGGAAAAGCCTGATTGTCCTTATGCCAATACAGGTGGTAGCTATTATCTATGTGACTTATCTACGCTGGAGCCGTCATTGACCCTCAGCGAGATCTGATAAATTAAGAAATTTAATAGGGTTGACATACAGTCGTAGTTCCATATTTCGCCTACGCTCAAATTAGAGACGCTTTTAGTCAGGCGTTGAATTTCTGTAGCGAATCTAAAAACTTGCCATGCAACTCGTCCCGAAAACTAAGCTAGCCCCAGAACTTGACCCAATCCTAGAGAAAATTATTCTCGATGTTGGGGGTATGAAGTGTGCTGGGTGTGTGAACGCAGTAGAGCGACAGCTAACCCAACATCCAGGAGTCAAAAGTGCCTGTGTGAACTTGGCCACAGAGGTAGCTGTTGTAGAGTCAGAAACTGGTGTGGTAGATGCAGATGCACTAGCACAGCGATTAACAGCCGTTGGATTCCCGACTCAACCCCGAAAAGCTAGTGGTACAGTAGCAGGCGAGATATCTACTTTACTAGACCCAGCAGAACGACAACGCCGAGAAATGCGCTCTTCTGTATGGCAGTTGGCGATCGCTGCGGTGCTGCTGGTATTGTCGGGAAGTGGGCATTTTGGTAATCTTGGTAGCTCAGTGCTACCAATACTGAATAACATCTGGTTTCACTGTGGACTGGCGACAGTGGCCCTATTAATTCCCGGTCGCCCGATTTTAGTAGATGGCTGGCTAGGCTGGCGGCGAAATGCGCCTAACATGAATACCCTGGTCGGATTGGGAACGCTGACAGCCTACATTGCTAGTTTAGTAGCGCTGCTCTTTCCCCAAATGGGTTGGGAATGCTTCTTTGACGAACCAGTAATGATGCTGGGCTTTATTCTCTTAGGAAGGACATTAGAGAAACAAGCTAGAGGTCGCGCCGCTGCTGCCTTTAGGAAATTGCTAGCACTTCAGCCACAGGTAGCGCGATTGATTGCTAACCCAGAGAAAGGAGGAATAGGATCTTCTAGCGTAGAGATTCCTGCTGAACAGGTGCGTGTTGGTGAATGGTTACAAGTGCTGCCAGGTGATAAAATCCCCGTTGATGGTCAAGTGGTGGTTGGACAAACAACGGTAGATGAATCCATGTTGACTGGGGAAGCCGTGCCAGTGATCAAGCAACCAGGCGATCTGGTGACAGGAGGGACGCTAAACCAGTCAGGAGCGATCGCTATTCAGGCAACCCGGACTGGAAGTGATACAACTCTAGCTCAAATTGTTGCTTTAGTAGAAGCCGCCCAAACTCGGAGAGCACCAGTACAGAAATTAGCAGATACAGTAGCTGGTTACTTTACCTACGGTGTGTTAACAGCATCTGTATTAACATTTATCTTTTGGTACTTTTTCGGTACTCACATCTGGACTGATGTCACCATGTCTGGTGGCATGGAAATGATGAGCCACGCTACACATGAAGCCCACCACTCCCTACTCCCTAGTACAGACGCGATTCATCGCGTCTCTCCCCATTCCCCTTTATTAATTAGTTTAAAACTAGCGATCGCAGTTATGGTAGTCGCCTGTCCCTGTGCTTTAGGACTTGCCACACCAACAGCCATTCTTGTTGGGACTGCTATGGGCGCAGAACGGGGTCTGTTAATCAAAGGCGGCGACGTTTTAGAAAGAGTACACCAATTAGACACCGTAGTTTTTGATAAAACTGGCACTCTGACTACGGGTAATCCCATCGTCACAGATTGTCTGTTAATTTCGGAAATGGACATTGGGAATCCCTACACCCTCATCCAACTAGCAGCAGCCGTAGAAAGCGGTACTCATCACCCCCTAGCAAAAGCGATTCAGCAAGAAGCACAGGGGCAACAGTTATCTATTCCAGAGGCTGTGGACTTTCACACGGAACCAGGACTTGGGGTATCTGCTGTGGTAGAGGGTAAAGTTGTACTGTTGGGTAACTGGGACTGGTTGAGTTGGCACGGTATTGCGATTAACGAAACTGCACAACAGGTAGCACAGGATTTGGCAACAGATGGTAAAACAGTCGTTTGCGTAGCAGTTGGGGGGACTTTCGCCGGGTTAATTGCAGTTTCTGATACCCTGAGACCAGATGCCCAATCCACCGTAGACAAATTGCGTCAGATGGGCTTACGGGTAATGCTGCTCAGTGGCGATCGCAAAGAAGCAGCTAGCGCCATAGCCAAACAACTAGGATTAGACAGCGCTGATGTCATAGCGGGTGTTCCCCCAGCTAAAAAAGCGGCTGCAATACAGTCTTTACAACAAGCAGGGACAAAAGTAACTCCCCACTCGGTAGTCGCAATGGTAGGAGATGGAATCAACGATGCTCCAGCTTTATCCCAAGCAGATGTAGGAATTGCTTTACACTCCGGGACAGATGTGGCAATGGAAACTGCTGAAATTGTCCTAATGCGCGATCGTTTAAACGATGTCGTCGAATCTATTCAGCTTAGTCGCGCCACTTTCAACAAAATCCGCCAAAATTTATTTTGGGCTTTTGCATATAATACAGTTGGAATTCCTTTAGCCGCAGGTGTTTTGTTCCCTAGTCTAGGTTTTGTCCTTAACCCATCTGGTGCTGCTGCATTAATGGCTTTTAGCTCTGTTAGCGTTGTCACAAACTCAATATTATTACGGCGATTAGCTCATCACCCGTAAAATACTCTTTTTCACGTAAAATTTCCAAGCACAAATCTTGGTTATTCCCATATAAAGGTTTTACACAGTCCACAAAGCCTCTTGAGATACTTACCAAAGCTATCATAGCTACTGGAGTAGAACGAACAAGTTCTACTCTTTCAAGGTATTATGCAATTTTAAAGCTTATTTAGATTAGCACCACAGACTTATGGTGCGCGAAAATGGCAAGATACGATACTAAACAAATCTTGATTAATCACAGTTCCAGCGATTTGTCAATGGCAGCAGAAACTAATGAAAACCATCTACTGATTATTGAAGACGATCAAGGTCGCAAAGAATTTTCTCTGGAGCACCCCGTCTACTCTATCGGTAGAGACCGCGAGTGTAATATCCGTTTGATGTCGCAGTTTGTCTCCCGCCGCCATGCCACATTAGTGAGATTGCCACGAGAGCATAATAGTCATAGCTACTATTATCGGATTGTAGATGGCGATGCCAAAGGGAAGCCTAGTTCCAATGGTTTGATGATTAATGGACGCAAAATACCAAATCACGATCTAAAAAATGAAGACGAGATCGTTTTTGGCCCTCAAGTGCGTGCCATTTATTACCTTTTAAGAAACACTCAGCGTTTGGGACAAACGGATTCGAGTGAGTACGATATTACACTAATAAACCCCGGTATGGCCGAGGATTTAGAGGATGTGGGAGAGTGAATTATAACTACCAATAACAGTCTAAGCTCCCACGGATTGAAACCGTGGGAGTATCAATTCAAGCACCAAAGCTATCCTGCAAGACTTTCAATCAGATGCCAATGGCGGCTACTTTCAATAGCCTGCTTGATAAATTCAAACATTTGTCGGCAGTAATTATCTAGTTGGAGTGGTAGTTCTTCATTTTTAATCACAATACTCATTCGGGTTTCTGTTTCAGTAGATTTTGATTTATCAACCAGTACTTCTACTGTGATCAATTTGGGAAAAGGAACATTGCCGGGAATCTCACGAGCGATAATATAATCGCCCGTGTGGTATTGAATATCCAACTGACAGTCTTGTAGAAGTTCTACAAGTAACGGCTGGAGATGGTCACTAGGAACAGAAACAATAAATGAACAGGTATAGCGAGCCATAATAGCCCCACGCCTTGCAACACTCCGTCCATCCTATAATACCGAAGCATCTAAACGGAAAGTGATTAAATTTTGAGATCAGGCATTATCAAGATATACAGTCATGAAAGTTTGATCAAAAACTTTACAATAAAGGTTTGGCTGAGGTAGAAAATGAAAGTCGCAATTACTGGAGCAACAGGATTTGTCGGTAGTCATTTGGTACAACAACTCCACGGGGAAGGTCATAGAATAGTAGTATTAACTCGGAATACCGCCTTTGCTCAAAAGGTTTTTCCATCTGAGGCTTTCCCCAATCTAGAAATTCTTGCTTATACACCACATGCATCTGGTTCTTGGCAAAGTGTCATCGCTAGTTGTGATGGCGTAGTTAATCTGGCAGGAGAACCCATTGGCGAAGGACGTTGGACATCAGAACGCAAACAAGAAATCCTCAATAGCCGGAAGCTAGGTACACAAAAAATAGTTGAAGCAATAGCCAATGCTAACCCCAAACCATCTGTGTTAATTAACGCTTCGGCTATCGGCTACTACGGCACTAGTGAAACGGCAACCTTTGATGAAACAAGTCTATCTGGTAACGATTTTCTCGCCCAAGTCTGCCAAGCCTGGGAAGCAGAGGCGAGAAAGGTAAAAGATGCTGGTGTAAGGCTGGTAATTCTGCGTTTTGGGATTGTTCTGGGCAATGGCGGTGCTTTGGGTAAAATGATTCCGCCTTTCAAACTCTTTGCTGGTGGCCCAATTGGCAGTGGCCGCCAATGGTTCTCATGGATTCATATAGACGATTTAGTTAACCTGATTCTGCAAGCTTTAACTAAACCGGAAATAGAAGGTGTATATAATGCCACTGCCCCTAACCCAGTCAGGATGGCAGATTTAAGCCAAACTTTGGGACAAGTGATGAATCGCCCTTCTTGGTTGCCTGTTCCTGCTTTTGCGATCGAAGCTCTTTTAGGAGACGGGGCTATAGTCGTTTTAGAAGGTCAGCAAGTCCTTCCCAAGCGCACCGTGGAAACAGGCTTTGAGTACAAATATCCTAATTTGCAATCAGCATTAACACAAATTCTTACATAAGTCAAAAGGGAGCAGGGAGCAGGGAGCAGGGAGCAAGGGAGCAAGGGAGCAAGGGAGCAAGGGAGAAGAATTTTCCCCTCTGCCCCCCGCACCCCGCCCCTCTGCCTCTTTACCTATGCCCAATGCCCAATCCCTTAACTATTGACTAGATAGAAATTTTCTTGAAACCCAACTGATAATACCGCTGAGAATGGCACCGCCCATGAGGATGCCAATCGCTGGATTAAACACGGGTTGCCAGAGTTGATGCCACAAATCCAAACCCAGATTTACTCCTACAGAATCACCGATCGCAGCGATCGCTAACCAGACAAAGCCAAACAAAACTAAAAAAACATCTGCGACTAAAATCGTGTTTAGCCAATTTAACAATTTATCTTTCATTTATCCTTTGATCTAATTGCCCCAAATTTTACGACTGGTAACTAAGTGATGGGTAAGTTAGAAGTGAGGATTTGCCAACTTGAATTTCACTCCTAACTCCTCACTCCCAATTCCTAACTTCTCACTCCTCCAACAGCCAATTTTTGACTTTGATCAAACTCTGCCAATCTGGTTTTCTACTTAAACCGTCTTCAATACTGCTTTTTATTTCATCGCGCCATTCTGGGTTGACATAAACTAACTGTTGTACTATGTCAATATGTTCTCGTAAACCTTTTTGACCTGTTTCCAGCATTGCTAAGGCGAGATTGACTCTAGCCTGTGGGTCTTGTGGATTTAACTTGACTGCCTTCTGTGCAGCTTTATAAGCCAAGTTGGGTTTGTTATCGAGTAGATACAACCACGCCAAACAGATCCAAGCAGCACTCGTTTTAGGAGCGCGATCGCACACTTCTTTAAACACAGGGATTAAAGAATCTACTGCTTCTCCTGCTTTATAGCGTTCTAAACCTGTATCAAACAGGGATTCAACTGTTTGAGTCATAGTAAATTTGTCAATAATCATTAGTTAATAGTCATTAGTCATGATTCAATAGTCATAGGTCAATAGTCAAGAGTCAAAAAACCTTGACTCTTGATTCTTGAGGGCGAGTTGACTCAATGGTGGAAACCCTCCCATGCGACCGGCTCCTTTTGACTAAACCCCAAATGACTTGCCGCAACCGCAAGTTTGGTTGGCATTAGGGTTAGTGAATTGAAAGCCACCACCAATCATGGCATCGCTGTAATCGAGCATTAAGCCGTAGAGATATAACAAACTCTTGCGATCGCTGACAATCTTGAAGCCATCATAGTCAAAAACTTCATCCTGCGGGGTGATCTTGCTAGTGTCTTCAAAGTCCATCATGTAAGACATCCCAGAACAGCCACCCTGACGGACTCCTACCCGTAAGCAGAAATCTGTGCCTTGCCTGTCCCGGAGGGATTTTACCTGGTGCAATGCGGCTTCGCTCAACAGAATTCCGCGTTGTTGAGGCTGAATTGCTTGTGTCATCTGCTTTTTCAACTCCTTAATTAATCTAAGCTTTACCCTGTATCGGCTTGTTAATGCCTCTGGGTTGTCCTTGGTGTTTTTGTATTCATTCTAGCGGCTTAGATGTCGCTAGATGCCAAATTGTAAACACTCCGTTAAAAGCAGCCAAAGGTTTTTATTCTAGAATTGAGAGACTCAGTGTGTTTATAGATTCGGTATTTTTGGAGTTCAAGCCTGGCAGCAGTCTGAGAAGCAACTATTTTTTCAGGTGCAGCCATAAAAACCTAATCCGAGGCTAGCTATCCCCCAAAGTTTACTTCCAAATTGCTTCTTTTGATTAACTTACTCTATGACAAGTTTTAATCGCTCTACCAGTCGTCGCTTGAAGAAATTAACTCAAATTCCTTCTGTATGGGAGGGCGATCGCCGTCCGTTGTCATCACCAAACCAGCACTCAGACTCAGAGGAAAAGGGAGAATGCATTCTTTGGGTAGATTACTCCCAAGGTGTAGTTCGAGGAATGGATGTGGTAGCTTCAGATATCGGACCAGAAGCAATAGTTCGGACTTTAATGCGAGCAATGGAGCATCCCCACAGTCCGGCAAGACCTGCTAGACCCCAAAGAATTGTAGTCAAAGATCGTGAGATCCAATTTTACCTGCGGGGGGTGCTGCAAGATTTAGATATTGCCATTGACTACGTACCAGAACTGCCTTTAATTGACGAACTATTTCGCGGATTTGCTGACATCCTCGATAGTCAAACCCCCGACTTACCCCCACAGTATGCACAAATCTTGCGAGAGAAAGCATTTGCAATTTGGCAAGCAGCACCTTGGGAATTTTTGGAAGAACAGCAAATTTTGTCAATCGAGATTAATAAGTGGGATGTTGGCACACTCTACGCCTCAGTTATGGGAATGCTGGGAATGGAGTATGGGATTTTGTTTTATCGCTCAGAAGAGTCTTTAAAACGGTTTCGCGCCGCAGTTTTAAGAGATGAACAATCAACGGAGCATCTAGAAGAAGCGTTCCTCAAGCAAGATTGCCTGTTTCTCACCTTTGAGAGTGCTGACGAAACCGATGAAGATGAGGATGAGGATGAAGAAAGTGATTTGGCGGATCTGCCATTATCAGAAATTGACCCCACGTTCGGTAATATCCACCCCTTAGAAGGACTACGGTCTGTTTTGTATGACGAAGAAGCACTGGTAATCTTCGTTGCGATCGAAAGCCTAAGCCGCTTTATTCGCGATCACCGTCGCCAGCTTCATGAGGACATCTTCCCTACCCTCAGCCGTCGCTATCGCGTTTCTCTACCACAGCCGGAAGAATCAACTAAATCTGTGGCTGTGACAGTCTCTACGATGCCGCAGTTAGCAGCAGAATTAGAGGAAATGGCAGGCTTTGGTGTCGATAACGAGGAGATTGACAACCTTGGCTCACCGAATTTCCAATCATTGCAAGATGACTTGATACCGGAAGATTCCTTCCTCAGCTTAGGTGTAGTGTCCTGGGAAATGTTGGAGTACCTTCGTAAAGGGGTCAGCTACCATAAGGCTGGTGAAATCAAACAAGTGGGTGATGGTTTGCCGGTGATTTTAATTCAAACTTCCCGGCCCAAGGCTAAGACTGTAATTGAAAGAATTGAAGCAGCAGGTGGACTGAGAGCAATTTGCTTTAATCCAGGTGCCGACCCCTTCGATGGCGATCGCTACGACCTGGGTTTATTACAAACGCAAAATGGTGAATTGTTCCTATTCGGTGAATTTTTAGATGAAGATCCTATTCATGTAGAAGCCCGAAAAAAATGGAATCAGCGGTGTAAAAACACTAAGGGCTACTGTGGCTTAATCATTGCCAAAGGACTAACAGGAGCTTCCCGTGGCAATCCTCAGTTACGAGATATGATGGCTTTGTTTGAAGCGCGATCGCTTTCACCTAAAGATTTAGGTATTGGCACTCTCCAACTGATGCCCCAACTTAAATTGGAATAGTTGCACTAATCGCCGTAATCCTAAATGTCAGGTTACGGCTATGAGAAATTAAGTCGATGTGTATTTGATTCACAATATTGAGCAAACTCAGTGCTGAAGAGCAAGTGGTTTTACTGAGTGTTCAATAAATTGAAAAATATTTCGTACTATTCTATTGTATTTAGTACATATCCTGCACGGCAATACGGTCTTTTAACCGGAGCTTTCGGAGTCTCCGACTCCCCTCAGAACTCAGCACTTTTCATCCTTATTCATCCGCGTCTCTCTCAGAGCGCTGGATTTTGTCATGTATATGTCAACTCTAAAGTCAACCAGTGATTAGAAGTTAACTTCACCTAAATTTCATGAAGTATCTATATTTTCATAGTTTTCCAGTAATTTAATTTAAACATTTGACAGTATAAATAATTACGAAGTACTAAAAAATTATTTACGAAGTCCGGTTTAATCAAACCTAAGCGACGCACTTCAATATCAGAATCTTTTTTTAACAAGTTTTTGACCTTAGGATCTTGTTATATATCAATATCATTAAGCAAAAGGTCAGGTAATAAATTTTTCTTTGTAATTTTTTTATAAAGTATGAAAATGAGCTTATTTATAGTCTAAATAAAGTTTATTTAAAGCCCAAAAATCATGGATATAATGAATATACTCCCAAAAAAATTGAAGTATTAAATTATTTTTACGGTACATTTACCAATAAATAATAGTTGTGTTTCAAAATCTTTTTGGCAGTAATTTTTCTCTTACTTTAGATATAAAAGAGCAGTATATGTGGAATTTTTAGCCCAGTAATCAGCGAAAAATTATTTGTATAATCTTCTGATAGATGAATATGAACCATGCAAAAAATATCGTTGAGCTTAAGACAAACTATATCGCTAGGGGGAAGATAAAACACATCTAAAATTTCATCGTCGTATTTTTACGAGAAGTTAGTCTAAAAGCATGAAATAAAACTAAAATATTATTGGCAACAGCCAACTAACACCATATCTATTCTGGGATCATCGTCTATGTAAAATTACAGATAATATTGTTAAAATTCACCAAACAATTGGGCTATTTACACCCAGCGAACTGAGTATTGCCGCCTTTTTTATGGCTACTATATTGCCACAGAAAAACAATCAGCTTGATCGAGAGAAGCCAAAAATCATAAACGTTCAAGCAGATCTTAACTTCTTAGTTACAGTAATGGGTGCACATGGGTATTTGTTCTAGAGCGATCGCTTATTTGCTTGCTTTTAAGTGATTATTCACAATCTATACACACCACTTTAAACCACCTCTAAGCCAGCATTTCAGCATGATAATGATTCTACAGCTTTATTTTCTGATGTTGTATCAGATGTTCTCTCCAAGTGGTTTTGGCGAACTTGGTTAAGAGAGAAGGTCAAATGCTTTCAATGGAGAATAACTTTGTAAATCATCATTGAGTCAACAGTAGGTGTCTCAAATTCATTTATCAAATTTCATTGCCAGGCTTTACTGATGCTGTTAGTAGGGTTATTATCCTCAAAAGCAAGTATGTGCTCTTTCTACTGTCACAATAGTAACAAATAAAGTGTAGTTTTTTGATTTCTTTAGAAAATGATGAATACTTTGACAAAACGAACATTTTTAATATTAATGGTATTACTTGTTTCCTGAGACAAACTCTGATAATCTTATCATTTTCCTCTTTACTTAGACCCTTTCGAACATCTGAATATACAGCAAATAGCATGATAATGACAAATAAAAAATGGGCTGTGAAACGTATAACTGTCAATCTCGCAACACAGGAAGCGGAAAAACTAGAAAAATATTGTCAACAAACAGGTAGACCCGCAACCGATGTGATTCGTGAACTGATTAGAAGTTTGCCTGTCTCTGACGACGGCAAAGATGTAAACAAGTAAGAAGTTACTTTTACGACTTATCCAGATCACTGCTTTGCCACCAACAAAATAGCTATGATACTTTTTTGAGTCCGCTGCTATGGACAAGAGTTTGTCTAGCTGATACAGACGCGTTCTTCTCGCGTCTGGTCAATTACCGGGACTAAAAAGAGTGATCAAAGAGGTTTTAGTATCGACATTGCCATGCCTTGATACACTAATGGAGTTGATATTAAGTAGCAAATTCCGACACCAACCCAGTTACAATCTGTAAAGAAACTGAAAAGGAACGACGGAATGCGCGTTGCAATCGTAGGTGCGGGACTAGCTGGGCTAGCAACCGCAGTGGATCTAGCAGATGCTGGTTGTGAAGTAGAGATTTTTGAGTCTCGTCCATTTGTCGGTGGTAAAGTTGGCAGTTGGGTTGATGGAGATGGCAACCATCTAGAAATGGGATTGCATGTATTTTTCGGCTGCTATTACCAACTATTTGACTTGATGAAGAAAGTGGGGGTGTTAGAAAACTTACGCCTCAAGGAACATACCCACACTTTTATTAACAAAGGAGGGCGCACTGGTGCTCTGGATTTTCGCTTCCTTACAGGTGCGCCTTTCAATGGCTTAAAGGCATTTTTCACGACTTCTCAACTATCGTTGCAGGATAAACTGCAAAATGCGATCGCTTTGGGTACTAGTCCCATAGTTCGCGGATTGGTAGACTTTAACGGGGCGATGAAAACCATCCGCAACTTAGATAAAGTTAGCTTTGCCGATTGGTTTCGCAGTCATGGTGGGAGTAATGGCAGCATCAAGCGCCTGTGGAACCCCATTGCTTACGCATTGGGATTTATTGATTGCGAAAATATGTCTGCCCGTTGTATGTTAACCATATTCCAGTTATTTGCTGTCAGAACTGAAGCTTCAGTTTTGCGAATGCTGGAAGGTTCTCCATCTGAGTATTTGCACAAGCCCATTCTGGAATACTTAGAAGTTAGAGGTGCTAAAGTTTATACCCGCCGACAAGTGCGGGAAATTCAGTTTACTGAGTTAGAGGAACAAACCCGCGTCACTGGTATAGTAGTTGCCCAAGGTGATACAGTAGAAACTATCACTGCTGATGCTTATGTCTTTGCCTGTGATGTTCCAGGAATCCAACGCATCCTACCCCACGAGTGGCGTAAGTGGTCAGAATTTGACAATATTTACAAACTGGATGCAGTACCAGTGGCTACAGTGCAGTTACGCTTTGATGGTTGGGTAACAGAACTGAACGATGGAGAGCAACGTAAACAACTAAATCACGCGGCTGGAATCGATAATTTACTTTACACAGCTGATGCTGACTTTTCTTGTTTTGCCGATTTGGCGTTGACTAGCCCTGCTGATTATTATCGCCCAGGACAGGGTTCATTGTTACAGCTAGTGCTGACACCGGGAGATCCGTTTATTGCCCAAAGTAATGAAGCGATCGCACAGCATGTCCTCAAGCAAGTCCATGAACTGTTTCCCTCGTCGCGGGAGTTAAATATGACTTGGTACAGTGTGGTAAAACTTGCTCAGTCTCTCTACCGAGAAGCGCCAGGGATGGATGCCTATCGTCCCAATCAAAAAACGCCAGTAGATAATTTCTTCCTTGCAGGGAGTTATACTCAGCAAGATTACATCGACAGCATGGAAGGTGCTACTATTTCTGGACGGCGGGCGGCAAAAGTGATTTTAGAGAGTTTGAAGAATTGACTTAGACACGCAGTGACTTGCCGCAGACTACCGCAAAGGACGCGTAGACACGAAGTGGCTTCTCGAAAAGTAGGACGCGAAGGAAAAAGAGAGAATGTCAGATTGGTTAGAGCATACTGTGCAGGTAGAAGTAGAAGCTCCCATAGATTTAGTATGGAGCCTTTGGGCTGATTTAGAGCAAATGCCCCGATGGATGAAATGGATTGATTCGGTGAAAATTCCGCCAGATAATCCAGATATATCTCTTTGGAAATTAAAGACGGGCAGTCTAGAATTTAATTGGAAATCACGAATTCTTAAAGTTGTTCCCAACCAAATTATCCAATGGGAATCTGTTGATGGTTTGCCGAATCAGGGAGCAATTCGCTTTTACGATCGCCACGGTAGTAGCGTTGTCAAAATGACCATTTCCTACGCCATCCCCGGCATGATTGGCAAAATTATGGATAACTTATTTTTAGGGCGGATAGTTGAATCAACGATTCAAGCTGATTTAGAAAGGTTTAAAGAATACGCACTGAATGTTAAAGCTAATTGATATAGATACAAAATAACCTGCGATCGCGCAAATTGTTCAGCATTAGTTACCACCTACTCAATCGCGTTAACGCACTCTACTTACTGTTGGTTCTGGAAGTGGATCACCTACAGCTTCGTAAGCAATAATTAGAGACTCTAAAGCTTCAATTCCATTTACCACAGCCAACTCGTAAGTATCTCCATGAGTCCGCCAGCGTTGTCCTGGAAAATCAGGGAATCCTACTAAGAAGCAAGCATCTTCATCAGACCATTGAATAATCATTTGGTACTTAAGCTTACTCATCTTTTTCTTTCCCTTCTGCTTCCTCAATTGCCTGTTTCACTTCCTTCTCTTGGTAGTGTTTAGCATCTGCTCCGTCTTTGCCTGAAATCGTGATTTTTCCACTATAGAGGGGATGCACCCAGTTAGTATGACTTCCTTTTCCAGGGACTTCTGTAAAACCTACTTGGGAAAGCATTTGCTTCAGTTACCGGATTTTCTTTGGCATTAATTTTCTTAAAAAATGCGATCGCCACAGGCCACAGTAAGAAACAATGGTTCAAATATTCCTTGCTGTCTATCCAAAAAAATCTAATCATTAATTAGGTTTTTATTTATGCATTGACTTGTTTTACTATACTAGTCCTTGTCAATAACAGGGCTGACATTACCAAGTTGGGTCACTAAACAAATTAATCGTTAATTCCTCGCCTGGCGGGACTGCGGTGATACAAGCGCGGATGATCTCTCCATCCTCTAATTCGACGGTGCAAGCGTGACAAGACCCCATAAGACAACCAGTGGGAATAAATACTCCAGCCCGGTCTGCTACATCTAAGAGGGCTTCTCCCACTTCGGCATCTACTATGACATCATCTGGTAAAAAACGGACACGAACAACCATCAATGTTACGCATTTAATTTAGTATGGACTCCTAAGAGTTGTCCTTTGTTATTGGTCATTTGCAAATGACAAATGACCAATGACTAATGACACTTCAACGCATTTTAGCTTAAGACAAAAACAGACTTAAGTCTAAATGGCTTTCAACTTCAGTGGCTAAAGAATCCAAAATCTGCTCTCGCTGTTCCCGATAGTTAGCAACACCTGTGGGCAAAGATTTTAAACCCCGCTGTTGACGGAGGCGATTTAACCAAGCCCGTCGCCAAGGGCCGTTGTCAAAAAGCCCGTGGAGATAACTACCCCACACAGATTGACAACTATCCACTAACCCTAAATTAATATCGTCAAATAGGGCATGATACGATTGTGGATCTATGCCTTGCTGTTCGATGCGCGATCGCCCTTGGTGGATTTCAAAGCCATTAACTGGCAAGCCTTGTTGCGGATAATTTGAGCTAACTTGGCGCTGGCGGGCAATTTTTTGTCCTGTAATTACAGTTCTGATTGGTAAAAGATTTAACCCTTGATACCTACCAGCTTGTCCTTCTATCCCTTCTGGATCGGCGATGATTTGACCAAGCATTTGATAACCACCACAGATACCTAAAACAGTTCCACCAGAAGCAGCATAGTTTTGGATAGCTTCTGCCATACCGCTTTTTTGCAGTAGCAGTAAATCAGCAATGGTGGTCTTTGTACCTGGGATAATCACGGCATCGGGGTGTCCTAAATCTTGCTTAGGACTTAAATATTTAACTGAAACTGTACTTTCTGATTCCAGTGGATCAAAATCGGTGAAGTTGGCAATTCTTGGTAAGCGGATGACCGCAATATTGAGGTCAGTTTGGACTTTATTCGACGACGATTGACGTTCTAGCAGATCAAGGGAATCTTCTGCTGGAAAAACTTCTTGTAGGTAAGGTATAACACCGATAACGGGGATACCTGTGCGTTCTTCTAACCATTTTATCCCCGGATCTAGGAGCGATCGCTGTCCTCGGAACTTATTAATTACTACACCCTTTATTAAGGCGCGTTCATCCGGTTCCAATAACTCTAAGGTTCCAACAACATGAGCAAAAGCGCCACCCCGATCAATATCAACCACTAACATCGTTGACGCGTTCAAATGTTTTGCCACCCGCATATTAGTTAAGTCGCGGTGCTTGAGGTTAATCTCTGCTGGACTACCGGCACCTTCACAAACCAGCAAGTCAAATTCCGTTCCTAAATGCTGTAGCGATTCTTCAATTGTCCGCCACCCCAGTTCAAAATATTGCTCGTAGTAATCGGAGGCACTCACCTTGCCTACAGACCTGCCTTTAATAATTACTTGGGAAGTCATATCCCCTTGGGGTTTGAGTAAAATCGGGTTCATTTCTACCCAAGGTACGACTCCCGCCGCCCAAGCTTGTACTGCTTGGGCATAGCCAATTTCTCCACCACTGGCAGTGACATAAGCATTTAAAGCCATATTTTGACCTTTAAAGGGAGCCACCCGCCAGCCACGCCGCGACAGAATGCGACAAATAGCTGTAGTTAAAAGTGATTTCCCTGCATGGGATGTTGTCCCCACTACCATAATTGATTTCATAGTTGCTATTAGTTAGTTTTCAAGATACAGGGTGAATTTTTAAGAGGAAAAAAGAAACGGGGACATGGGGACACGAGAGAGGATTTGATAATTTTTCCGCGTCCCCGCGTCTCTCCCTCTCCGTGTCTCCCTTCTTTACTTGCTACCAACGCCATCACAAATTTCAATTAGATGATTATGGTAAAGACTTCATGAATAGATGTGATGTTTCCGTATATATTGTTCCCTTTGATTGCCTAATCCTAACTCTTTGGTTTTTTATTCTAAAAAGGTATCCGCAACCAACGAATCACAATATCGGATAAATGATCGCGCCATGAAGGTGTCCGCCAATTTTTTCCCTGATATTGTTCCACCAACTGGCGACCCAAAGGAGTGAGGCGAAAACTATCTGTAATTCCCTGACCATCGACTTCTCGTCGCAATACACCTACTTGGATTAGCCAGCCCAAGGCGTTGTCACAGGCTAATTCTGATAAAGGACGCTTAGTATAGCCTTGTTTGAGTCCATTTTCCAGGGCGATCGCAGTTAATGACACACTCTGGTGTCCCATCACTTCAAATAAAGATAAATTGAAAGGTGAACACACTAGCGATCGCTCGGCTCTTTCTACTGTGCTCTGAGGATAGATAAAAATATTTGGGTTTTGGGAATCAACAGCAGGCATTGTGTATGGGTAGAAATTTTTCTTCTGATAAAGATTAATCTAAGAATATATTTTTTCTTGTACCAACTACCTCATTTAACCAAAAATTGGTTACCTAAAGTATAGTTTTGCTATTTTTTAGTAATTATATTTAAACATTATAAATTAATGTAAAATTTCAAGTGCATCAACAATCTGAAACAGGAAAGGTTAATTATGCCTCTAGCAGTTGGTACGGATGCACCTGCATTTACCGCCAAAGATACAAACGGCAACACAATCTCTTTATCTGATTTTGCCGGAAAGACCGTCGTTTTGTATTTTTACCCCAAAGATGACACGCCAGGCTGCACCAAACAAGCCTGTAGTTTTCGGGATGCCCAGCCTCAATATCAAGGCAAAGATGTTGTAGTCTTAGGAGTCAGTGCAGATGATGAAGTCTCCCATCAGGCATTCACCCAAAAATATAATTTAAACTTTCCCCTACTGGCTGACACCGACAAATCCCTAATCACAGCTTTCGATGTGGATGGCGGCGGTTATGCCAAGCGTGTCACCTATGTAATTGACCCCAGCGGTAAAATTACCCATGTTGACACCAGTGTAAATACTACCACCCATGCTAGCGATGTTTTAGCTGCACTTGGGCTGTAGTTTTTTTACCTGATAACTAAGGATTTTTTAAATAGTCTTAGCCCCGAGCCTCCAGAGGCTTGGGGTTCTTCGTTTGAATTCAGTTACCTGATGCTGGTGTCACTGATGGCGGTGTCACTGATTGTGGTATAACCAGTGGCGAACGGGGAGTTGCTTGCTGTTGATCTTGAATTAGTTTTTCTTGCCTTGCTTTAAAGGCTGCTGCGGCTGAGTCTAGTTGTTCGTTCTGTTGGTCAGAATTCCAGTTGAGAGTCCCGAAATTTGCCCGATGAATCAGGTCAAACATGTTGAAATTATCTGAGTTCGTGCGGGAAAATGGATCGGTATTTTGGTCTGTTGTACTATTACTGGGAAAAGAATCCGCTGGGCTGACTTGAGCCGAACTAGGTTGAGCCATGAGCAAGGAAGCAAAGCTAATTCCTGCCACGGTAGCCACAAATAGTCTAGGAATTTGTAAAAATGGTTTTTTCATGGGATTTTGACCCTAAAATTGCTCTATTTTATCTCTTTAAGCAAGAGTCCGCCGCAGTTGGGGCTGAATACTCAGTAAGGCGACAAGGGCAAAGCCAAACAATATCAGCAATGCTCCCCCAAAGGTAACATCGCCCCAAGGGGCCTGCATCACTACACTACCTAGCCCCCAACTACTGTGGAGATAAAGATAGCGAATTGGTTCGATCGCATAGCTGAGAGGATTTAGGGTAGCCACAACCTGCAACCATTGAGGCATAAAGGATAGAGGAGCCAAGGCAGTACTAGCAAACAATAATGGCAGGTTAGTGACGAAAATTACTGCAATCAATTCAATGTGTCCGGGTAGAGCAAAAGCTAAACCAAGAGAGATTGCTGTTACGCCCAAAGCTAAGAGGAAGACAATTAAAGCGATCGCACTTAAACCCGCTACATCGGGTAACCCTGCCCCCAAGAACGCCGCCGCTGCTACAATCACCGCTGCTTGCAGCAAACTTTGGCTGATGATGAAAATTGCCGAAGCAAAGACAATGGAAAACCTTGATGCTAACGGTGCCACCAGCAAACGATTCAAAAAGCCGAATTCGCGGTCAAACATTACTGGCAAACCAGCATTCAGCGCCCCAGCAAAGGCTGTAAACACAATTATGCCGGCAGCCAAAAATTGACCGTAATTGGTTGTATTGCCAAATATACCCTTAGGAGCATTTTGGAACAAAGCGCCAAACAGTATCAACCACATTACTGGCTGAATAATTCCGGCAACTAAAGATGAAGGACGGCGTTGCAACTGAATAAACAAGCGACGAGTTAAAGCCAACGTCTCTTGTACCAATTCACCGAAAAAGTTAGGTGCAGCATTAGCATCTGCTTGTGGCGATGCTAGCGGCTGCCAATTTATATCAGATTTAGGAGTAACACTCATAGCAATTTTGGATTTTGGATTTTGGATTTTAGATTGGGCATTGGGATTAGGGGAGAGGTGACAGGTGACAGGGAATAATCTGTACCCTGTAACCTGTCACCTATTCCCTTCTTCACTCCCCATTCTCTATCTCATATTCTGCTTCTTCTCAGCCTTGGGATCGCGAGTGGCAACGGCTGCCAGTTCTGCATCCATCAGTGTGCGTCCTGTAGCGGCGAGGTAAACATCATCGAGGCTGGGGCGAGATTGGGCGATGCCAAATATGGGCAAGCCAGCGGTATTCAGCGATTGCTGTATGTTAATCAGAACATCGTTCTGAGGTGTAACTACCAAGTTGAGAGAATTACCTTGAGCGCTGTTGATGATGACTTCTTGGACAAACGGCAAAGATTGCAACAGGTTTTTGGCAATTTCTGCTTCCTCAATGGGGGAAAACTCGCGGATTCGCAAGGTGATGCGATCGCCCCCTACTTGATCTTTTAATTGTGAAGGTGTGCCACTGGCAATCACGATGCCGCGATCTATAATTGCCACACGATCGGCTAAAGCGTCAATCTCTTCTAAATAATGGCTGGTAATTACTACCGTCGTCCCAGAGGCGCGTAATTTTCTCAAGAAATCCCACACCACAAAACGGGTTTCTATATCAAGCCCAACAGTTGGCTCATCCAACACCAGAACATCCGGTGCATGGAGCAATCCAGCAGCCAAGTCTAGGCGCTTGCGTAAACCGCCTGAGTATGTCCCTGTCTTTTTATTGGCGTATTCTTGCAAACCGAGTAAATCTAAGACTGTCTCAATACGTTGTTTGGCTACTGCACCTGGGAGATGATAAAGTGCTGCTTGCAATTGCAGCAATTCTTTTCCAGTCAGTACCTTATCTATAGCGACTTCCTGAGCTACGTAGCCTAGTCGTTGTCTTGCCACTCTTGGATTATCTAACACAGAGATGCCAGATACTTCAATTTTGCCCGCATCCGGTGTGGTGAGTGTACATAAAGCACGCAAGGTAGTAGTTTTACCAGCACCGTTGGGGCCAAGTAAACCAAAAATTTCTCCTGGTTCTACCTGAAAGGAAACATCCTGGACGGCAACCACTGTACCGTAGCGTTTTTGCAGATTTTGAATTAAAACGGCGGGAGCCATGACAGCCTATCCCCAACTATACAAATCTCAATAAAGTCTATCTTTATTGTAGAAGGTAGGGAGCAAGGAAATAGCGCATGAGCGAAAATCTGTAATAAGTTCGCGTCATGCGCCATGCTGCCAAAAATTTCTGATTATTTTAGACAAGTTGCTTGATTGCGTTTGTAGCGAAATAAACCAAACAATACAGCAATTAATCCTAAACCTGGAAATAAATTAAATTTTATCAAAAATAATTAAAAAGCTTGGAGTTTGAAGATTATTTCACAACTTTCAAAGTTTTGAGGCTAGTATCAGCGCAACCGCTGATAAAACCTCCCATCGCCTGAATTTGTTGCAGATAGTCAAGAACAGATTTGGTAATGACTTCTCCCGGCATTAACACAGGAATTCCTGGGGGATAGGGACAGATGATTTCAGCACAGATACGTTTATTGGTTTGTGTCAAAGGTAGTATTTCACTGACAGCAAAAAAGGCTTCACGGGGTGAAAAATGTAAAGCATAATCCAGTGTTTTGCCCAGATTTTGCCAAACCTGGTTTTTAAGAGTCAAGTTGATTCGGCGATATTCTTTGGCAAGGGTGGTAAAACCTTGCACTAATTGCGCAATATCGGTTGGGGTGTTGCCTAAACTAATGATAAAGGTGAGATGTTGCAGTGAGGCGAATTCAGCAGTGACAGCAAATTTTTCATCAAGAATTTCATCTACTTCAAATCCGGTTAAACCTAAACCAGAAACAGTGACAGTTAATCGCGTTTCGTCTAAAGCTACAAAGCCGGGAGATCCCCCCAAAGCCGAGATTTCTAAAACAGATAATCCAGGAATTTGATTGATTCTGGTTCTAGCTTCTTCAGCAAGTTGCAAAGTGCGAGACATCAGTATTTTTCCCTGGAGTGCGATTTGCTGACGCGCTGCATCTAAAGAAGCTAAAAGTAAATAACTAGGACTGGTAGATTGTACGAGTTGCAAAGCTTTACTGATGCGATCGCAATCTATCCTATTACCTTGGACATGGAGCATCGATGCCTGTGTCATCGCACCGAGTACTTTATGGATGGATTGTACAGTTAAATCAGCACCTGCGGCTAAGGCTGGAGTGGGTAATTCTGGATGAAAGGCAAAGTGTGCGCCGTGTGCCTCATCTACGAGTAGAGGGATATTGTATTGATGGGTAATGTTGGCGATCGCACTCAAATCTCCACAAACGCCGTAATATGTTGGATAAACTGTCAACACTGCTTTGGCATCTGGATGTTGTTGGAGTGCAGATTGTACAGCTTCAGGTGTGATACTGTGGGCAATATCTAAAACTGGATCGTATTCAGGATTCAGAAAAATGGGTATTGCACCGGAGAGAATTAAACCTGCGATCGCAGAAGAATGAACATTTCGAGGCAGAATGATTTTATCGCCTGTGCCACAGGTAGCGAGAATTGCCGCTTCAATCCCACAGGTAGAACCATTGACAAGGAACCATGTTTGCGAAGCGCCAAATGCCTCAGCCGCCAGTTGTTGTGCTTCTTGAATAACGCCTTGGGGTGCAAAGAGATTATCTAAATCTGCTAATTCTGTTAAATCAGCACGAAAGACAGCTTTGCCAAATAAATCAGCCAAGGATTGATAAATTCCTTCACCTTGTTTATGTCCTGGAGTGTAAAAAGGCGCATGGGGTCTTGCTGCATTGATTTTTAAGGCATCTAATAAAGGTGTTTGATTTTGATTGAGCATTAAAATAATTCGTAATTCGTAATTCGTAATTCGTAATTAAAAAAAACTGTAAATTTGGTCAACAGCTTAAGGTAGATTGAATATTACCTGATGCAGACGGAATCAGGCTGCGGACAATATGGGAAACTACCGCTAAAAATCCTTATCCACGTTTGATTACATCTTAGTTTTACATTATGATTTGGCAATTGCCTAATGTACAGCATGGGGTAATAATTACGAATTACGAATTACGAATTACGAATTATTCACATGAGGCCTTATCATCAAATCCCAATTTTCGAGTGTTGTGAACCGCTAATGGCGATTCCTTTAGAATTATTTGCCGTGGAATCTCCCCATCCTTATGAAAAATTGGGTGCGCCCTATGGCGATCGCTCCCCTTATTATCTCCGTCAAAGCATTATTGAAAATTTGATCCAAGCGCAAAATTATCTTCAACTGCTGCATCCCAACTGGCGTATTCAAATTTTTGATGCTTATCGCCCAGTAGCAGTCCAGCAGTTTATGGTAGATTACAGCTTCGCCCAAGCAGTGCAGGATAGAGGACTGACTGAGGTGGAGTTATCACCAAACCAACGCCAAGAGGTTTGGGAAGCGGTTTATACAATTTGGGCTGTGCCAAGTTTAGATGAAAAAACTCCGCCTCCTCATAGTACAGGTGCGGCGGTAGATGTAACGCTAGTAGATGATGCAGGGCAAATAGTGAATATGGGTTCGCCGATTGATGAAATGTCAGAGCGATCGCATCCCGATTATTATGCCAATAGCGATCGCCCAGAAGCCCAAAATTATCATGCCCACCGTCAGCTATTGCAAGATGTAATGTTAAAAGTCGGCTTTCAACGCAATCCTAGAGAATGGTGGCATTTCTCTATTGGCGATCAAATGTGGGCTTGGCTGAATAATCAATCTAATCCAGCCAATCCTGCCACAGCACGTTATGGCCGTCTTGCATAGATGCGTTATGCATCTTGAGGATTTAACTCTTTTAACTCGTCGGTAGTGTAAGTACCAATAGGAGTCCAAATTAGATAGGGAAGGAGTAACAGCGCCGCCATTGGAGAAATCGGCAAAATGCAGATTGCCAGGACAACACCTGAAATCAAACCGATTAGCCCAAGAATTTCCCCAGCTTTGAGACTACGAAACCTCAACATTATAGGTATGTAGGCGACGGTGATAATTTCCACCAAGAGGTACAAAGCCATTAGTAGCCAAGTAACTAGGCTTCCAGGATTTTTTTCCCAGACAATATGGGCTGAAGCTGCACCGCAAATAAAAATCACAGTCCAGATGAGGGGAATTAACGGCTCAAAAACTAGCCAGCGAGGGCGACTTAACTTTGCAAACCATTTAACATCACGCGGCGTGATCAAGAAACTACCAAGGGCGATGAAGAAAGTTACAGCCCCAATTATTATCCAAGATGGAATCATAATGCACTCAAGCTTTGTGTATTTTGTCAAGTTATACACTGCAAGTTTGACAATTTAGGGCATAGGTTGAATCATTCGCTGGTGCGAATCTTAGGCATCTTGAGGATTGAGACTAATCATCTGCCAAGTGGTATAAGTACCAATGGGACTCCACAGGAAATAAGGAACTAGTAGCAATGCTGCCCAACCAGAAATGCTTAAGACTGCAAGTATTAATAAAGCACAAATGATAAAACCTGCACCACCAAGAATTGTTCCCACTTTCAGACTGCGAAGCCTAAACATTACAGGCGTATAGGCAATGGTAATAATTTCTAACAGCAGATATAAACCCATGATTAACCAGGTTGAGGTGCTTCCTGGATCTTTTTCCCAGATAATATAAGCCGACCAAGCACCGCAAATAAATATTACAGTCCAAATAATTGGAATCGCACCCTCAAAAGTTAGCCATCTCGGTCGTTGTAAGCGCTTGAACCATTGGCGATCGCTAGGCGTAATCACGTTAGCTGCTAAAGCAACTAAGAAAGCCACACCCCCAATCACCATCCAAGATTTAATCATGCCCGTTAGTCCTTTACAAGCGCTATCTCTCGCTTAATATCACTCTTTATAGTGTGATTTTGTCAATTTAGTTGCTAATTCCTCATCGTCCCTGAGTTTGAAAACTTTTCATCGTTTGGCAGGATTTTCAATTATGGGCACTGGGGACTGGAAAACAACTCTTATCCTAATCCCCAATGCCCAATGCCCATTAAGATTTTATTCCCCAAGATTTTGAGGTGATTATGTCTAGGGGTGGGGGTATAAGGCGAACTGAGGAAATATTCTTGGCAATAGGGGCATAAGGCAATTAAATTTAATGGTAATTTATATGCAAACTGAATCAGAAGCGCGATCGCTAGCACCAGAAACACGAGGAATTGGTAATACTATTCGCCTTACAGGCTGGATTACTTTCTGGGCACAATTGTCAATTGGAGTGGTTTCTGTCTTAGCTTTGTTGTTTGCCTTGACTGGTCGTGAATTTGTTCAGCAACAGAATGCTGGTCTTGGAATTGGCATATTTTGGGCTGTCTGCGGAATTGTACTATTGTTATTCAGTCTCTATTGGAACTTTCGTTACACTCACATAGGCAAAGCTTTAGAAAATTCCAATCCAGCTTTGCATCCCAGTAAGCCAAATACAACTAAAATCCTCCGACTGGGGATAATTGTGGGTTTAGTAGGAATATTATTAACTCTCTTAGGTGCTGGTTCAACCGTGTTCGTGCTAGTGGCAAAATCTATATCCCAACCTCCAGGAGTGGCAATCACCAACCCCTATAACATTATTCGACCGATGGATGTTTTTGTGGTTGTGGCAGACATCACTGGGATTGCTGCTCACTTTGTGGGTACTGTTGCTTCGTTATGGTTACTGGAGCGAGTGCATCAACACTAGTGCAAGAAGGGAAGAAATCTGATCTCAGTAACGACTATGGTAGTGGGCTATGCGCGGGCATAATCTAAGCTGCTGACACATAATAAGTAGCGATCGCATTTAGCGCTAAGGTCGCTAAACAGTTGTTCTTCTACCGCCATTAGGTCAGTTTTAAGTATTCTAACTTTTACCTAAAGATTCAGTTTCAAGGTAGATTCTTATTACTTATGACAGTTTCTTTGAATCATCCTGGTGAGTGAAAGTATATATACTTACATAACTGAGGTTCAAAGCATGGACTCAACAGGTAAGGTTCAAACTGTGGACTCGTCCTGGTCTCTTCCACTGCCGTTGAAAGAGTATGCAATGAGCCGAGTAACTGTCTACTTTTATAGCGACAGATGGGTTCCAATTAAATATTGTTATTTGGAAAAGGCAATTTTGCTTCACCAGAAGGCAAACTTAGAAGGTAAGGAAATTTTATTATTTCCTGCTAATCTAGACCCGAATCAATTCACAAACTCTTTTAACTAAAATGCATTGAGGTAGACTATTTTTCAAAATTCTTGGCAACAAATGAATCGGCTAGAAAGGCGTACATAAGTACGCCTTTACTTGTAAATGGGATTGAAATATTCACTCATAAATCCTACACTTTCTAAGTTTGGATACAGCAGTAATCTGACTTTTGCTGAGGTTTGTCTCTGTATTTTGCTGCATTTGTTTGCTAAACCAATCCAGAACGTAGTGCCACAACTGCTGCTTGCACGCGATCGTCTACTGCTAATTTATTCATAATCCCTCGGACGTGAGTTTTGATGGTGTTGGGACTGAGATAAAGTTTTTCGGCAATCTCTGGGTTACTCAAACCGTCTACCATGAGTTTCAGTACTTCTAACTCGCGCCCAGATAAGTTGGCGTTGTTGCTTGTGGGTGTAGGCGGTTTGAGATTGTCAATCACTCGCCGCGCAATTTGGGGATCGAGATAGGCTGCACCATCAACTGCGGCTGCGATCGCACTTAACAATCGTTCCACACTTGCACCTTTTATACAATATGCATCTGCACCGCTAGATAGTGCCGCAATAATTTCTGTCTCTGTTTGATGAGATGTCAGCATCACCACATGAGTTGCTGGCAACGCCGCCTTAATTTGCTGTGTCGCGGCAATGCCATCCAATCGTGGCAATCCAATATCCATCACCACCAAATCAGGTTTCAGTTGCAGTGCTGCTTGAACTCCCAAATAACCATCTTCGGCTTGTCCAACAATCTCTAACTGAGGATGAGCCATTAACGATTGCTCTAATCCTAGTTGCATCATCGGATCATCTTCGACAATTAACACGCGCAACGGCGGAGCATTGGCTGGTAAATTCAAGGGATAGCGAATATCTAAAGACATTTTTATTATTTAGGAGTTAGGAGTCATTCAATTTTAGATTTTGAATTTTGGATTTTGGATTGAAGGAAAAATCTAAAATTGTCCGAGTTAAGAGTTAAAAGTTATCATAAGTTTTTAGTTTAAAACTACTAACTTTCAACTCCTAACTTTTCTATTCTTCCACGCGATAGCCTAACTCTGCTAAACTGATCCGCGACTGTCGCCATTTTGGCTGGACTTTGACAAACAATTCGAGGTAAACTTTACCAGAAATTAACTTTTGGATTTGTTCGCGAGCTTCGCTACCAATCGCTTTGAGCATTGCTCCGCCTTTGCCAATAAGTATGCCTTTTTGGGAATCGCGCTCAACGTTGATGGTAGCAAGTACACGAGTAATGCTGGGAGTTTCTTCTACTAAATCAATAGCGATCGCTACTGAATGGGGTACTTCTTCACGAGTCAATAATAAAATTTGTTCTCGGATTAATTCACCCATAATAAAGCGTTCTGGCTGGTCAGTTACCAAGTCTGGCGGATAGTATAATGGCCCAATTTCTAAATGTTCAATTAATAATTCTTGAAGTTGCGGTAATCCTGCACTAGTCTTGGCAGAAAATTTCACGATTTCCCATTCATGGGACTGGGCCATCTGAGCGTAACTATCATCTAGAAACTGAGAATCAGCAGGTTGTTGGTCGCTTTTGTTCACGCCCAGAATCACCGGGGTTTTGCTGCGACTGAGCAATTCGGCAATATAGCGATCGCCTGAACCACAAGCCACGGCTCCATCTACCACAAATAAAACTACATCTACCGATTCAATGGCAATTTTGGCATTTTGCACCAGTACTTCACCCAATTGATGATGGGGCTTATGAATTCCTGGTGTATCTACAAATATTAACTGCGCCTCTGGTGTAGTCAAAATGCCGCGCAAACGGTTACGTGTTGTTTGCGCTACTGGTGATGTAATGGCGATTTTTTGTCCTACCAATTGATTCATTAAAGTAGATTTACCGACATTTGGACGACCAACAATGCCGATGAAACCTGATTTAAATTCAGGAGGAGCTTGTGGGATGCTTACTTCTCCTGAAAAAGAGAAAGTGTAATTTTCAATACTAGTCACCTTTGGCTCCACCCTCATATTTTACAGCTGGGATAACTTGGTTTTTTCTTAGACACAAAACAAGCATAAAATTACCCTGGCATTTTTAGGGATTGCTTTTGCCGAGGTTTAATCTACTACTGGCTCTACACCTATATTTTACAGCTGAGATAACTTTGTTTTGTTTTTAGATACAAAACAAACATAAAATTACTTTGGCATTTATAAGGAGTGCATTTGCTTAGATTTAATTTGCTGCTAACTTTGGCTTAAGTTTCATCGACTACTCAATATATTTGAATCAAAATGTCAATAAAAGAGATGGGAGAACGCAAACGCATAGGAATTCTTACCAGTGGAGGTGATTGTTCTGGTTTAAATGCTGTGATTAGGGCTGTAGTAAATTGTGCTGTAGATACTTACGGCTGGGAGGTTTTGGGAATTCGTCAAGCGACTTTAGGATTAATGGCGCGTCCGCCACAATTCACAAAGCTGGAAGTTGATCAAGTTGACTCGCTGTTAACTGCGGGTGGCACAATGTTAGGGACAACCAATAAAGGCGACCCTTTCGCTTTTCCAATGGCGGATGGAAGTTTATGCGATCGCTCCGAAGAAATCATTGCAGGTTATCATGAGCTAGGTTTAGATGCTTTGATTGGTATTGGCGGTGATGGTAGTTTGGCAATTCTCCGTCGCCTCGCCCAACAAGGCGGAATTAACCTAGTTGGTATTCCTAAAACGATTGATAACGATATCGGCGTTACTGAACACGCCATCGGTTTTGATACAGCAGTAAATATTGCCACAGAAGCACTAGATCGATTACATTTTACTGCTGCAAGTCATAGCCGAGTCATGATTTTGGAAGTAATGGGGCGTGACGCAGGACACATAGCAATAGCTGCGGGGATTGCGGGGGGAGCAAATGTAATTTTAATTCCCGAAATTCCTTACACAGTTGAGCACATTTGCCACAAAATCAAAGAACGCCAAGAGAAAGGCAAAAACTATTGTTTGATTATTGTTTCCGAAGCGGTTCGTACCCACGATGGGGAGAATGTGACGGTTACAAATCGCTTAGGTCAATCTCGATACGGTGGAATTGGCGAATATTTAGCAGATAAAATTATTGAACACATCGGTGTAGAAACGCGAGTCACTGTTTTAGGACACATTCAACGAGGTGGAACTGCTTCACCACTAGATAGATTAGTTGCTACAGCCTTTGGCGTTGCGGCGGTTAATCTAATTGCAGAGGGTAAATACGATCGCATGGTGACATGGCAAAATCGCCAAGTATTAAGTGTACCAATTACCGAAGCGATCGCTCAATATAGTGCCGTCGATCCCAATGGCACTTTAGTAAAAACCGCTCGTGGTATGGGTATTTATTTAGGAGACTAAACTCAATACTGTTCGGTTAAGGCAAGAGACGCGATGAATCGCCGTCTCTACAATAATTAGTCTTTTGTAGAGACGGCGATTTATCGCGTCTTTGTGATGATTTATCGCATTTTTGTGATCTAGAATTTTCATTAAAAAACCTTAACTAAACTGTTTTGAGACTAAACTGACTGGAGAGTGGAGAATAGAGAAAAAAATTTTCATGTAAAAATTTTCATGTTTAGTTAGTATGTGATGATAATTACATGAATCTCTATGCCCAATGCCCTATGCCCTAACTTACAATTCCCAATACAAACTCGCCTTCATTCACAGCTTGATTGGTTGCGACATCATAAACCAATCCATCATGTTGAGCGCAGACATCAATTACACTAGGTAACTTACCTTCTTTATTAAAACTGAGAATTTGATACAATTTTTCTCCAGCTTTTACTGTACTGCCTAGTTCAATTCTGGATTGAATCATACCACCTGCGATCGCATAATATTTTTTCCGATTGCTGCTAGATGCAAAAGTCATGTCATGGGTTTTTGTGTCATCCGATAAATTAGGACTTTGTAGTACACCTTTTTGCACTAAATAATTTTTTATACCCCGTACACCTTTAGCGACTGAATCAGGGTTCATTTGCATTCCTGTTCCTAATTCCAGTGTCCAAGCTTCCACATCAAACTTGATTTCTCTACCCAAATCTTTAAAACAAGCTTCCAGTGCTAACCAAGGTTTGATAAAAGCTTCATCAAAAGCATCACCATCGTATTTATCAAGTAAAACTCCGAAATCAAACCCGAAGTATTTTGCACTGTCTTCTCGATTTTGGAAGTAATAAACGTAGTCTAAAGCTTGATTGGTAGAACTATGTAAATCAATTAAGTAGTCTGCATCTAAACTGATATTTTGTAGTTTACTGCTAAAAACTTCAGTGTAAGGAACACCACTAGGAGAATTAATTTTTTCTAAAACTTTTGCAAATTGTTGCTTAATTATAGTTAAATAATTTTGTCGAACAACCTCTAGATCAATATGAAGTTGAGATTTAGTAAAAGCTACTAAATCATCAGCTTCTTTTTCGTAATCCCAAAAGATGCGATTCCAGTCTTTAGCTTCGTAAATACAGTAACGCCCAGGAGAAAAATGATGAGCGCGTTCATTCGTCCCCATTGGATTACAAACGGGAACCAACCAAATTTCTCCAGTTAAATCTGTATCATTTACTGTTAATAAAAACTCAATTAGCTGGTGAATAACGGCATTACCAGCAATTTCTGCACCGTGCAGATTAGATTGAATATAAACCTTTTTACCAGGTTGAGCGCCGATGAATTTGTATAGTTGTAAATAGAGGCGATCGCCCGAAGCCATTTGACGTAATACAATGCTTTCAATAACTGGCAGCATGAAACAACTCGGTGATGATTTGAGTAAATTATCGCTGTATCTGTACTGAATGAAAAGCGTAGTATAACATTTGATTAATTCGTAGCAAATTCTCTGCGCCCCTTTGCGTTTACCTTTGCGAACCTACCCTGCGGGAAGGCGAAGCGCCTATGCGTTTAAATTTAAACCCTCAATTCACCACAATTTGACACAAATTAGCTGATTTCATTTGCGTAATCAGCTAACCTCTGCGTGAATTACAAGGATAAGGTAACATCACATTAACTAGTGTTGGCAGTAGCTATGGCGCAGAATTGGTTGCGGATTACGCATCAAGACGACAAAATCCAACTTTCTTGGCAACGCGGATATGAAAGTCCTCGTTTTGCGTCAGAAGTCGTCTTCCAGCAACCCTTCGATGAAGAAAACGCAGCTGAGTTGCGCTGGTATTTAGAAGATTATCTGAGTTTTCCTTACGGTATTTTTCCTGATAACGCTGTAAAAATTGAACAAAAATTACAGCATTGGGGACAACATTTATTTGAGCTAGTATTTCGCAGTACAGAGAAAGGAAGAGAGTTTTTTCAAGAAGCGACACGGGAAGGACTAGATAACTGTGAACTGGGCATCATTTCTGATAACGCCGAAGTGCTGAATTTGCCTTGGGAGTTGCTATATTCCCCCGATTATCAATTTCTTGCACCTTCACTGGCGGGGATGTATCGCAGTCTCAGCAGTCAGGGCGTAAAAGCACCATTGCCAGCAATGCCCGATGACCAACTGAATATTTTACTAGTTATTGCCCGTCCTTACGATCAGCAAGATGTTGGGTTTAAAACCATTGCCCGTCCACTGCTGGCGGCGCTGCAACCGATACGTCAGCGAGTCAATCTTAAGGTATTGCGTCCCCCTAGCTTGAAAGCATTTGAAGCAGAACTGCAAGCGAATAAGGGTTTTTATCATATCGTCCATTTTGATGGACATGGGAATTTTGACAGCGAGACTCAGGGAGTTTTAGTTTTTGAGGATGAACAGGGAAATGAGCAAGCTGTCAGCGCTAGGGAAATTGCCCAATATTTAACAGATTGCCGTGTGCCAATTTTTGTGCTGAATGCTTGCAAATCTGGACAAGTAGGGGAAGAAGCCTTTTCTTCAGTGGCGGGACAGTTGGTGAAATTGGGGGCTAAGGGTGTGGTAGCGATGGCGTATTCAGTTTACGCCAAAGGTGCAGAACACTTTATTGGACGGTTGTATGGGGAATTAGTCAGGGGCGAGTGTATCGCCACAGCAGTTGCAGCAGGGCGTAAGTCTATGTCTATTGACAAAATGCGCCCCAGTCCCAAAGGAAATTTACCTTTACAAGATTGGCTTGTGCCGGTGTTGTATCAACAGGAACCCTATACGCCTTTCGTTCCTAAAAAGACAGCACCCAGTTTTGCCGATTTGATGGCGCAAGCAGACAACACCCCAGAAAGCAGCAAAGCTGTAGGTTTACCTGATGAAAGTGCTTATGGTTTTATTGGGCGGGATTATGAGATTTTGCGTTTAGAGAGAGCATTTCGGCAAAATCATGTTGTGTTAGTGCAGGGAATGGGCGGCGTTGGTAAAACTGAGTTAGCCGCAGGTTTCGCCCGGTGGTTAAATGACACTCAAGGACGTACAGGCGGTATGTTCTTCACCTCCTTTGAACAGGGTGCGGGGTTGAGTCAGGTAATTAACCAAATTGGTAGGGTGTTAGGAGGTGAGAGATTTTCCCAAATGATGCCAGATAAGCAAGAGGATGTGGTGCGGCAATATCTGCAAACTAATCCTTGCTTGTTGATTTGGGATAACTTTGAACCTGTCAACGGTTTCCCTACGGGGAATGAACCATTATTGACTGGGGAAGAAAGAAACAAGCTGAAGCGGTTTCTTAAGGAATTGCGGGGTGGTAAATCTTGGGTATTAATTACCAGTCGCCGCGAAGAACTTTGGCTTGATTGCGGGTATAGTTTAATCAACTTGCGGGGGCTGTCTCAAGCGGATGCCCAAGAGTTAGCCGCGAAGATTCTGCAAACGGTGGGTGTGGAGAGAAAGAACCTACCAGCAGAGTATTTGGAATTGTTGAAATTGTTGGGGGGACATCCGTTGTCTTTGCGGGTGGTGTTGCCGCATTTAAAGACACAGACACCTGTGCAGTTAATTGAGGCGCTGCGGCGGGGGCTGGATACTTTTAGGGGACTAGAGGAAGAAGGGAGAGAGAAATCTCTTACTGTGTCGTTGGATTATTCCTTTGGTAAGCTGTCAGAACGAACACGCCAGCATTTACCATTTTTAGCTCTGTTTTGTGAGCGAGTTAATGCAGAATGTCTTCCTAATTTCTCTTCAAACAATTTAAATCAGTCTTTTGGACAAGCATATCAAGCTGTATTTGGGGACAACTTACAAAAAGCTGACTGGCTAAGGATTTTTAAAGAAGCAGCAGAAGTAGGAATCTTAGAACATTTTTGTGAAACTCTTTATAAAATTCACCCTGTGCTACCTTGGTATCTACGCCAATGTCTATCTCAATTTCACACTGAAGTTACCATAAGTGAACTGGAAAAAAAATTACTACTTTTTTATGCATTTAATGCTTTAGCATTTGATCCACAAATATGTCAAAATGATGAGCGAGCAACTATATTTCTGCTATTTGAAGAGCCAAATTTGTTGCAAAATCTAAGAATTGCAGAACAATTGCAATGTTGGGAAGAAGCGCGGGTAATTTTAAGAGCTTTGGGACAGGTTTATGATCAGCTAGGTCGTTTCGCTGAATTTCTGGCATTGCGTCAAAGAGCATTCAGTCATATTGGCATGAATTTGGCTCAAGCTAAAGCAAAAGGGCAAAGCGCCCTTGAATATTGGATATATTTACGGGGTATTGATGCTACTGAAGCAGTTCGACTAGGAGACCCTAAAAAATCTAGGATAATTCATCAAGAAATTTTAGATGAATTAACTGCATTAAATGACCCATCCAAGAATAAAGATATTGCTATTGCTAATTATAGTTTAGGTCTAGCAGCAAGGGAAGATGGAGATTTTTATGGAGCTTTACATTACTATCTAAACGCACTAAGAATTTTTGAAGATGCTGGTGATTTTTACAACGCTGCTGGAGTATATTATGAGCTTGGCGTTGCAGCGAGAGTACAATATAATTTTGAGTTAGCATCTCAATATTACCAAAAGGCTTTTCACATATACCAGGATTCTCAAGACTTGTATAGACTTGCAGGCATTTATCAAGAACTGGGTGTAATAGCACGATATAAAGGAGATTATACACAAGCAATTTTAAATTATCAGAAAGCTTTGCATATTTGTGAAAAATTGGGACATGATTATTTTACTGCTGCTATTTTTCATGAATTAGGTGAGGTAGCAAAGCTTCAAGTAAATCTAGATTTTGCAAAACAACTTTACTATCAAGCTCTTCAAATTTATGAAGATAAAGAGGATTGGTATAATGCTTCAGATGAGTACCAAGGATTAGGTGAAATTGCAAAATTAAAAAGGAATTTTGACGAGGCAATAGCCTACTTCCAAAAAGCTCTTGGCATTAGAATAGAACTAAAAATATCGAATAAAATATCGGCAACACTCATAGAATATGGTAAAACTTTAGAGCAGCAGAATAATTACGCTGATGCCTTACAATTTTATATTCAAGTCTTAGGTAATGATATTAAGCATCGGCATAATGAAGAATGGATTTATGAAGATATTCAATGTTTAGCGCGTATGCTCCATCAATTAAAAGAAAGCCAGTTTCAAACCATTTGGCGCGATGCGACGGGTGAAGAATGCACTGGAGAGATGCGAGAGGCAATTTGGACAGCGCGAGATAGGCTAGAAACAGAGTCGTAGGGTGCAGTGCAAGATTTATTGCCAACGTCAAATTATTCATAAGTTTTATTTAAGCATTGCTTGCGATCGCACAGAGCGCACTACCCTAAAGAGCGATCGCATAAGCTTTTGTCAAAAAGTTGTAACCTTAAGCCTTAATGTCGTAACCTTAAGCCTTAATGTTGTAACGTTAAGCCTTAAGGTTATAGCGTTAAGCCTTAATGTTGTAACGTTAAGCCTTAAGGTTATAAGGTTAAGCCTTAAGGTTATAAGGTTAAGCCTTAAGGTTATAGCATTAAGCCTTAATGTTATAACCTTAAGACTTAATGTTGTAATGTTGGTGACGACAAGACATTCACTTATAACTGCGATCGTTGATTCAGGTACTATTTTGCAACTAGTTCCATCCTTTGAGTCACAGCCAGAGAAGCCGAAAAGACAAACAAAAATCAAAGCTTTGCAAGGCTGGTTTGAAAAAACACAACCCACGCCTTCTGATTTTGACCCAGACCAAGCCAGATGGGAAGCTTTAAAAGAGAAACATAAGCTGTGAAATTGCCTGAAATATTATTTAATTATATATAGATGAGGAAAAGCAATATGCAAGCCTATAAGCTAAACGCCACAATTGACGAATCAGGTCATTTAATTATTGACGAACCTCTAAATATTGCTCCTGGAAAAGTGGAAGTGATTATTTTGCAGCCAGTTCCATCCTTGGAAACTTCTACTGAGTCACAGCCAGAAAAGCCGAGAAGAAAGTCTAAAGTAAAAGCATTTGAAGGTTTATTTGAAAATGCCCCACCGACACCACCAGACTTTGACCCAGACCGAGCCAGATGGGAAGCTTTAAAGGAGAAACATAATCTGTGAAAATCTTGTTAAACACCAACATCATTATAGATGATGCCCTTGAACGTGAACCTTTTCTAGAGGCAAGCGAACAAGTATTGGTGCTAGTTGAGCAAGGACAGGTAGAAGGTTATATTTCTGCTTCAACTTTTAGTGATTTGTATTACATCATCCGCAGGGCAAGAGGTCGAGAGTGGACACTTACTTATTTAAGGCAGTTGGTCAACTTCTGCCGTGTCGCTACCGTAGACAGTACCGCAATCAATATGGCACTAAACCTTAACTTTAGAGATTTTGAAGACGCTATTCAATACAGCGCTGCGGTACTTAATCATTTAGATGCTATTATTACTCGCAACCCAAGAGATTTTCCAGTTGCTATTCCTAGAATTATCACACCTGAAGAATTGATTCAGGAACTAACAAATACTCCATAAATAATTAAGTCAAATATATATGAATGCCCAATTAACCCCTATCGAAATCCAAGAACTTCAGCAACTTCTGCCAAATGACACGCCAGCTCAACAAGCACTTACTACCCTGCAACAACACAATGGCAATCTAGAAACGAGTTTTGATGCACTTTGGCAGGAGAAAGTCGGCAAAACAGATTATAGTAGGGGCAAAAAATCTCTCTTGCAACTCACCCTCAATGAAATCCGCGCGGAAATCTGTGGTGATGATGGTTTACAGGGCAAAATCAAAGAATACACCAAGAACCCTGGTAGTGCTTCTCTGCTCAATAGTATCATTGGCTCATTGGTGGCAGTTGCAGCAGTAAATGGAATACCGATGGATGGAGCGATCGCAACAATTGTCGTATTATATATTTTAAAAATTGGGATAAATGTTCTCTGCAAATATACTGATCCAGCAAGTGAGGGGGACAAAGATAATAATTCCTAACTCCTAACTCCTAACATAGTGGGCTTGATGCAAGAAAAAGCCGATGCAAGAAAAAGCCCAAGAACTCTGGCATGTCGTGAATCATCCGCAATGCAATTACTACGTCTGTGGTGATGCCAAGATAGCAGATGATGTATTTGAGGTGTTTATGGCGATCGCTAAATCAAATTAGACCCATTAAAATCCGCCCCTCGGATATCTGCATAACTAAAGTTTGCTCTAGACAGGTTTTGACCTTTGAAAGAACGACCTCTGAGATTTTGACAGGAGAAGTCTGCGGGCATAGCTAGACTGCTGAAAGCAAGGATTTAGACAGAATACATCTCAATACTTGTCGGTTAAGGGGGAAAAGGGAAATAAAAAACCCTTAACCCTTACCCTTTAACCCTTTCCCAAAACCAAACTTTGGGTTCAAAATGCAAAATCCGAGTAGTATTGGAATACATCTAGACTGCAACACCGTGCGGTATGAAACAGAAGAATCACAACAGTGGTAACAGCTACCGTCTCTAAATTGCTGCAAAACTACAAAATACTTGACCAATACAGAGTCAGCAGCATGATTATATTGCTTAACAAAAACAAAAGTAGGAGCCACAAGACACTACTAATTAACCTAAAGTTCACTTGATAAAAATGAGTGTTTTTGATGAATTGCTGCTTCTACCAAATTTGCCAAACTCAAACTTTTTCACATTTAATATAAGTACTTTTAATACTTTTGCATTACTCAAATTTGTGAATTCTGAACTATATAGTTGTTCAACTTAAGTATTAAATAAGATTATTACCAATAGTCTAGGGAAAGCAAAGACGTGAACCGTTTCAAAAAGCTATCCTCAATTGTGTTCCTGCTATTAGCCTTCATATATCCACCTGCTTTGGCTGAAGCCAAGGATAATACTCTAAATAATGTTCTCAATGAACACACTCTTGACGCACAGACAAAATTAGTTGGAGAGCAAAGTGAAGAGCTTTTATTAGCTCACCGACGGACTCGACGACGTTATCATAGACGGCAACGGACTGGAAAATATTACTATCAACGCCAGCGGAATCGACGACATTATTATAGACGACGCTATCGCTCTGTACGTTATCACGGACAACCATATCGTCGTGGAGAATGGGAACTAGTTCGTGATCGTCATGGACGATTAATCTATGATTGGCAGCGTTAATAGTAAACTTTTCAACCAATTCTCCCACAAAATCTTTATGCGTAAATCCTAATGTAGGCAGACTCGTTAGCAAATGCGTCAATCCATTAGTTATTAGTTCAAGTCTTCTTTTCCTCTCCCAAAGCTTGATAAAATCGATGCAATTGTAGTGACTAAAATTGTGATCAGATATGGTTTTTTCTGGTGAAAGGTATGAAATCAATGCCTGTAGCTTTCAATCCCTAAAATGATCCCTTGGTGAAAGCAATGCGATGCAAGTAACCCCTCACGTTCCTGGTAAATTCCGCAACTGCTCATCCAAATGACTACGGTCTGCCAAAAGCTTTAACAGCGGCCCATGTGAGGTAAATTCTACAATACTGACTGAAGCTACAGGGCATCCTAAACGAAAACGGAAGCGTCCCACATCAATCCCTAGTAAACTACACAGAATAATTCTGATGGTTGCTTTGTGTGAAACAACTAAAACATTACCACTAGTGTAATTTTGCTTGATTTCTTCAATCACCTGCAAGGCACGAGAAGCAATTGTAACTGCCATTTCTCCACCAGTTGGAGCATTCCAAGCCGGATCTGCTGACCAGCGAATATAATCATCGTGATATTCACGGCTAATTATTTCTGGCGTTTTTCCTTCCCACTTGCCATAGTTGATTTCCTTTAAACCATCTCTGAGTTGTGGTTCCATTCCTATTGCTGCACATAAGGGTTTTGCTGTCAATACAGTTCGCCGCATTGGACTACAAAATATTTCTGTCCAAGGGATATAACTATATGCGTCAGCAAAAGCCTTTGCCATATCCAACCCTTCTGGGGTAAGTTCTGAGTCTATGGAACCGCAAAAGGAATTATTGCGGCTGCATTCTGTTTGTCCGTGACGGAGAAAATAAAGAGTTAGGCTCACGGTATGTTCTCATCGATTGTAAATTTAAGAGCATTAACAATCAGATGTAGCTGAAGATAGTTAATTACTGTGGTATGTTACTACATTTTTTTGAGATTTTGAATAATTTTTAGGGCAAAGTTGCCGCAGTTAGTCCCATCGTAGAAATTGCCATTGTGCGATCGCTGATTTGGGTCATTTTGATCAAAAATAAAGGTGGGTAATACCCACCTAATCTCTTAGTCATCCTCCAAACTTAAAATTCAGAATTTACTTGCGACTACCTAACCACTTAGCCGCCGCAATTCCAATAATGCCTGCCACTACAGGATTACTGAGAAACTTGATAATCCCTGGTTGCTCCGCCAGCACTTCGCGGAAAATATCGGGATGGTTGTGATAAGCGAAAGACGCTAGTTTGCTAACATCATCAGCAGTCATCCGGTTGGAGTTGTGTGTAGATAGTCCCAACTGTTGCTCTAGATACTTCTCGTCTAGTTTTCTTTCCTTCAAGTGTTTGAAAAAGGCTCTTGCTACATCATCCCGTTCATTGGGTTTAATTTGTGCGATCGCCTGTTGTAATTCTGGCTCCATTTGGCTGGTTGGAATCCGATCTGGATGTAAAGATCGACCAAATAACTGCCGACGTTGATCTGGTGTTGTCCTTTGAGCGAAATCATCAAAATTTTGATATTCTGCTGTTGATTCGGCTGTAGTATCATCTAAAGATTCAACATCGCCCTGAGCCAAATCTTTCATTATTTGACGTTTATACTGTTCGCTGCTGGCCACTTTACTTATCTCCTTTTTGCCGTCAATTTATTTTGAGAGATGGTATTTCCAAGCTATAAATCCAAATCCCAATTCATCAAACTCTCTTCAAGCTCTTATTGCAAATACAGCACTTAGCTATATTTAACTTGATTAGTCTGAGTGTCATATTCGGTAGTCAAAATCAATTGCTTATCAGGCGCATAAATCAAAACCTTTAAGTCTTGATTGGGGAAATTTTTATGAAAACCTTGAACCAAGGATTTTGCTAATGGTCGCACTTCGTTAGGACTAACTTTAGGGGAAATAACAACACCTAATTTGTTGTTATCACGAACATAAGCGTCCTGAACTAATCCGCGAGATGTTTGCACAACCCAGGTACCAAAGGTTTGTCCTCCTGGGGTATTGCCTCGCTCTAACTCTGCATAAGTTACATCTCGACCAATTGCTGAGGGGGTAGTTGGACGCTCAACTTGTGATACCGTACCGCCACAGGCAGTAGTTATCATCAGGACTCCGATTAAAAGGAAAGTCGCCAATATTTTGCGACTTTGCTGAAGCAGAATCATTTATTTACCTCCTAAAAAACACTTTAAACAATAAATAGAATAGGTTGTATTTTCAAACTAATTGATCGCATTTATAAGGTTGGAACTGATAGAGGTTATTCCTCTAATTTGTAATAAAGTTATTCTGGAATGCAGAGACGTAATTTATTACGCCTCTACAATATTTCTCTCAATCCAAGCTAGCCCTTTAACTTTCCACGCTTGCTAAGAAAAGAAGAAAGGGGTATAGCGTTGAATCTTAAATACTTCATCCTTTTTTGCAAAAGTGGAATCCACCCCATTTATATCCCTAAAGTTTCTGCAAAAAAATTATGAATTATTAGTCAATCTTTTTCTTCACATTATCTTTCACGTCTTCAATACCGTGACGGACTTCGCTTTCAGCTTGTTTTGCTTTGCCTTCAGCTTTATCTTTTGGATCGCCGGTAACTTCTGATGCTGCTTCTTGGACTTTACCTTCGATATTTTTAGCAGTTGCTTTAGCCCGTTCTTCTAAGCTCATTTGGTACTCCTTTTTTTATGAAAAGTTTATTTCAAAGCTACAAAACTAACTTTGAAATCCTTTGTTATCACCCTTACACAGTAGCTTAAAGTTTTTGCTAAAGCCTTCCACCACAAGGCATATTCAAGAATTTGTAATTCGTAATTCGGAATTCGTAATTCAGAAAGGTAATTGTAGTAAGCGTTCTGGCTGTTGGTTGAATATAAAATAAAGTAAAGATAGCTTAGTTATCTATGCTAAAAGACATAGAAAAAGTGCAAATATTGAATCTTTACTTTTTTTAGCTAAAAAAAACCAGTTCCATATAGGAACTGGGTTAATAAAGTTATGGGGATATTTTTTTATCTAATCTAGAAAACCCATTAGGCTTTCTGAATTGTCAATCTCATTTGATGCTATTGGACGATTACCGAATGTTGAATAGCTTTCATCAATTACCAATAAACTTGAGCCAATTGGACGAATCCCAGAGAGATTGATACTTTCAACAACTTGGAATGTATTAGCGCCAATTGGACGAATACCCATTGAGTTATAGGTTTCAACTACTTCTAACGTACTGGTGCTAACGGGACGAATCCCAGCAATTGAGAGTTTTTCAGCAACTTCTAAGTCGCTAGGGCCTATGGGACGAATTCCAGAAATTGCAAGTGTTCCAGAAGCTCCCACTGGCAGTTCATTAACTTCCTCGACTTTATCAGCATTCAAGCTCTGGTCTGGTTGATTTTCAACTCCCTCTGTAGTTTCCCCTGGAGACTTGGCATTGTTTTGCCGAGAACTGATTGCTTTGCCAGCGCTGCTAATAGCCATAAACGAAGACCTCTGGTTTGTTAATTGAATTTTACAATAATTAAGGAAAGATGAAATTTTTTCCCATATACTTTAGAGTTTAACCTTAAAAAACCTCATATAGATATAAGTATCTTTAAAACTGATACATAAGTAAATTTTAATTATAAATTTTTGTAAAAAATTATTACCATTTATTTGGTCTAATAAGCCAGCTAGAATAGATACAGGGCGAAATCGTCACCATGAGATCGGGTATTTCCAGCAAAACTGTATGACAGAATTTTGTCTTCAAGCTCCCTTTAGTCCCACAGGCGATCAACCACAAGCGATCGCACAACTAACCGCTAGTATCCAAGCTGGTAATCGTTACCAAACTTTGTTAGGAGCTACTGGAACTGGTAAGACATTTTCGGTAGCAGCAGTTATTGAGAAAATTGGCAAGCCTACCTTAGTTCTGGCGCATAACAAAACCCTGGCTGCACAGCTTTGTAACGAGTTACGAGATTTCTTTCCCAACAACGCAGTCGAGTATTTCGTCAGCTACTACGATTACTATCAGCCAGAAGCGTATATTCCCGTTACCGATACTTATATTGAAAAAACGGCAGCGATTAATGATGAAATTGATATGTTGCGGCATTCAGCGACGCGATCGCTTTTTGAACGCCGTGATGTCATTGTCGTTGCTTCCATCAGTTGCATCTACGGTTTAGGAATGCCAGCAGAATACCTCAAAGCTGCCATCCCCCTTCAGATAGGTATGGAAGTAAATCAACGCCAAATTTTACGAGATTTGGCAAATGTTCAATATAGCCGCAACGACATAGAAATGGGTCGGGGAAAGTTTCGCGTCCGAGGCGATGTCTTAGAAATTGGCCCAGCATATGAAGACCGAATAATTCGTGTCGAATTTTTTGGTGATGAAATTGACGCGATTCGCTATATTGACCCGGTTACAGGGGAAATTCTCAAGAGTTTGGAAGCGGTGAATGTTTACCCGGCGCGTCACTTTGTCACACCAGAAGAACGTTTAGAAGGAGCTTGTCACGACATCGCCGCCGAGTTAAAACAGCAAAAACTAGATTTAGAACAAGCTGGGAAACTATTAGAAGCGCAACGCATAGATCAACGTACACGCTATGACCTAGAAATGCTGCGCGAGGTAGGTTACTGCAACGGTGTCGAGAACTATTCCCGTCACTTAGCAGGAAGGCAAGCTGGAGAATCACCAGAATGTTTAATTGATTATTTTCCCAAAGATTGGCTACTAATTATCGATGAATCTCACGTTACAGTGCCTCAAATTCGCGGCATGTATAATGGTGACCAAGCGAGAAAAAAAGTTTTAATTGAACATGGATTTCGTCTTCCTAGCGCTGCTGATAACCGTCCTTTGAAAGCAGAAGAATTTTGGCAAAAGGTGAATCAGTGTATTTTTGTTTCAGCAACTCCAGGAAATTGGGAATTAGAAATTTCTGAAGATCATGTAGTTGAACAAGTAATTCGACCAACTGGGGTGATTGATCCAGAAATTTCCGTGCGTCCCACAGAAGGACAAATTGATGATTTGTTGGGAGAAATTAAAGATAGAGCCGATCGCCATGAACGAGTGTTAATTACCACATTAACCAAGCGGATGGCGGAAGATTTAACAGAATATTTGCAAGACCGCAGTATAAGGGTACGGTATTTACATTCCGAAATTACTTCTATTGAGCGCATTGAAATTTTACAGAACTTGCGCGAGGGGAAATTTGATGTATTAGTTGGTGTGAATTTGCTGCGGGAAGGCTTGGATTTACCCGAAGTTTCCCTAGTAGCAATTATGGATGCAGATAAAGAAGGTTTCTTGCGAACCGAGCGTTCCTTAATTCAAACTATTGGTAGAGCCGCGCGTCACGTTCAGGGACAAGCGATTTTGTATGCCGATAACCTGACAGGTAGCATGATTAAAGCCATTGATGAAACAGACAGGCGGCGTGGGATTCAAACGGCACATAATCGACTGCATGGGATTACACCACAACCAATTGTGAAAAAATCAAGTAATGCGATTTTGGCTTTTTTAGATGTATCTCGGCGGTTAAATGCAACTGACTTGAAAGTTGTAGATGAACATATAGATGAACTGCCATTAGAACAGATTCCAGGGTTGATTACTTTGTTGGAAGCGCAGATGAAAGAGGCGGCGAAGAAATTGGAATTTGAAGAAGCGGCAAAATTGCGCGATCGCATTAAGCATCTCAGAGATAAAATGTTGGGACGTTAACCTGAATCTTGTGTTCACGGAAATCATGCAATATTAGCCAGCTAAGTGAGATTGAGTATTATCCAATACCAAGTGATTTTTTGTAGGCCATATCTACCACGGACACTGTTGAGTAAACTTGCAAAAATACTATGGCAAAGCGTAAAAAAAGCAATCTCCAGTGGATTAAAGAAACGCTTGAACTAAAACCTGACCATCGCTGGGAATCTCCATCAGGCTACAAAATTTTTGTAGCAGATAGAGGCGCTGTTCGCTTCAACGTTCCCCAGAATTGGGTTTTTGAGCCACAAGAAAAATCCTTCAAGTTCCTTGATAAAAAACCGCCCAACGATGATTGCTGTCTGGAAGTATCTTTCAATCGTTTGCCACCCAATGACTGGAGCCAGTTTCCGTTAAAATCTACTTTAAAGAAAGTGATGGAAGACGACAGTCGTAACATCATTGCTAAGGGAGAAATTTTTACCATCAAGCGCCAAACTGCCAGGATTGTGTGGACAGAGATGAAGTTCATTGACACTCAGGAAGAACCACGGGAAGCTTTTTCACGGACTTGCATTGGTTTGGGGTCAAATGTTCAGTGCTTGATTACATTCGATTATTGGGCAGATCAAGCAGAACAATTAATACCCGTTTGGGATGAAGCGATCCGTAGTCTCACATTAGGGTTGTATATCCGTGACCCCATGACTGGTCTAGCTTTTCCAGACTGAAGCCTAAAAATTATTGCTCCCAACTTTCTTGGCAAATATGATGAAAATGCTATTCATCTTAGTTGGCCCAAAAGGAGCGGGTAAAACTGACATTCAGTTGAGATTTTCTGAGACTAAATATATAGCGATCGCCCATCAAATTATTACCGAAAAACACAATGGTTGTATAGAAGTTCACTTCCTAGTGGGAGCCGGAACTGTTTTTGTACTGACGCTACCTGTTAAATCGTAATAATTTACTGGAGTTTATTCTATGTCTGTCCTCGCTAAACAGTCATCACTCCCAATCCCTTTATGCTAAATTTGGAGCGGAATAGTAACAAAGTTACAAAGCTATAGTTTAGGTTCTATATGCCTAACTGGTGCGCCAAGCTTTTGCATAAGCGTATACCGCCGAGTCCTTTAAACTATACCATCGTTTGATTAGCTCAGTTGGTAGAGCGATCGACTCATAATCGAAGGGTCACAGGTTCGACTCCTGTATCAAACTCCAGGAAGTTAGCTCACTGGTAGAGCAATCGACTCATAATCGATGTGTTGTAGGTTCGATTCCTATACTTTCACCCAAAACCCTGTCCGGGTCAAAAGACAATACCCTGTAAAGGTAGCCAATATGGTACGAATCTCAACAGATTCGAGACCCCTCATTTTCTCAACTCTGCGGTGTAAGTGTTTTGCTGTCGGTCATCACTCGTAAGGGTGATGTTCGGTAGCCACAGTCAAGGAGTAAGCGCAACTGCATTTATCCCTAACTTGAGTATGTTCCTTCCTTTCTACATCTAGTTTTCCTTCAGGATTCTAGATTGGCAAACGAACGGCATATTTGAGCGCGGTTCTTTTTTCTAGATTGCCATTGAGCAGTCTCTTGAAAAGTAACGGCAATCTTAATCCAGCTTTGGAGAAGCTTTTGCCCACACCTGAATTGTAAACACTTGCACTGGCAGAGTTAAAAAATATTTTGTAGTATTATAGTAGTACAAATAGCTAAAATAAATTCTTTAGCCTTTTTCCACAAGGTTGCAAACTCCGATAACTCCAGTACTTAAGCTGTAAGAAAATAGGTGGTATTTGAGTTCAAGGAAGGTTATAAATGTCTTGATCAAATCTTCTTAGCTAGTTGCGTTGGCGTAGCCCGTCGTAGACATCGCTACGCTCGTTGCAAGCATTGCATAGCTTATCTAAAATATCGCGTAAATTATCTATGCAAATTACTATGTGGGAAACATTTTATATCAAACCTAACGAAATCGGCATTTTATATCACCGCAGTGACTTTAAAAAAATCTTGCAGCCCGGTACACATACTTATTTTGGTCGGCATTGGCAAGTTAAAATTTATGACCTTAACCAGCCACAAGCTCAGATTGAAAACCTAGAACTGTTGTTGCGAAATCACGAAGCGGAACTACAACAACATTTATTGATTGTCAGAACCGCATTCAACCAAGCTGCTTTAGTCCGCTGCGGTCAGGATTGGGTAAGCGTTGCACCAAATCAATTGATTGCTTTTTGGCGTGGTTTTATTGAAGTAGAATCTTATGTGTTCAACTTGGAAGAAAGTTTAGAATTGCCTGCTTCTTTTGTGCAGCAATTGCGCTCAGTTACGTTGAATGGACTCAAAAAGTTTCAAATCTCAGAGTATGAGATTGGTTTACTATATCTGCAAAATAATTTTGTGCGACCTCTAGAACCAGGAGAGTATGCTTTTTGGTCGGTAAATAGAGATGTAACAGTCAGGACTCTCAGCCGAATTATCCCTAACCCAGATTTTCCTCTGGAAGATGTACTCATTGAAAAACATCCCGACTTTATTGCTGCTTACTGTGAAACCGTGCAATTACTGTCTTCGCAAGTTGCAATTGTGCGGTATAGAGGTAAAGTGATTTCTATTTTGCCACCTACCAGCCGCAAGCTATTTTGGCAGGGTGTTACAGTGGAAATTCTCGACATCAGCGTTGATGCTCAGTTACAGCCTAGCTTAGTCGCTGAGTTAGTTGAAGGTTCAACAGAAGTGAAATTGCTCAGTCGCAACTGTTTACATATTTGTCAAGTTCCCGCCCAGCACGTTGGACTAGTATACATTAATCAAGAGTTTCAAGGACTGCGATCGCCAGGGGTACATGCTTGGTGGTTATTTGGCCGCTCTTTTCAAACCGAAACCATCGACCTGCGACTCCAAAATATGGAAGTATCCGGTCAAGACATCCTCTCTAAAGATAAAGTACCTCTGCGGTTGAACTTGACGGCTGGCTTCCGCATTCAAGACCCATTGAGGGCAAAAAACGGGTTATCAGATATTTCCGGCTTCTTATACAAAGAATTACAGTTTGCTTTGCGTGGTGCAGTTGGCGAACGCAACTTAGATGCTTTATTAGAAGATAAAGGTGCAATTGATAGAAGCATCTCTGAATACATTCGCCAAAAAGCCGCAGACTATGGAATTGAAGTAGATTCTGTAGGTGTCAAAGATATCATTTTACCTGGTGAGATTAAGACTATCTTGAGCAAAGTAGTCGAGGCAGAAAAAGCTGCTCAAGCAAACGTAGTCAGACGTAGAGAAGAAACCGCTGCTACTCGCAGTATGCTAAACACTGCCAAAGTGATGGAGGATAACCCCGTTGCATTGCGTTTAAAAGAACTCGAAGTGTTAGAACGCATTGCAGAGAAGATTGATCGGATTCAAGTTAACGGTAGTTTGGATAGTATTTTGACAGACTTGATTCGGATGAATCCGTAGCGATCGGGCAAATACTTACGCAGTCAAAGATCAGTATAATAACAGTAAGTCTATTTACGAAAAGAACGAGTATGCGACAGTCAGCTTTAGACTCTCAACAAAACCTTGCTCAAAAAATTGCAAAGTGGAAAGCTGGGCTGGCTGACTTGGGACGACGAAATCCTCTCATCAAGTTTCGGGAAGATAGTCCTCGAACTTTAGAAATTCTGACAGAAGAACCAGATTTTATCTTTACAAAGCTAACAGAAGAGAAAAAATCGCTTCGTTTTCTAATGATTGAGAGCGAACATCAAGATATTAACCAGCAGAAAAAACCTAAAGCATTATCAGGAGAAAAAAATCCTCTCGAATTAATTACTCGTCAAAGAGGAGATGAGCAACTAAAACGGCTAAATAAATTGCGTCTTGAGGCGCGACGCTCATTTGAAGAAAGAGGGGTAAACAGCTTATTTATCGCATTTGGAACCTTGACTTGGTATGACAAGGATAAGCCAGATGATGCTCTGTTATCACCACTAATTTTAGTACCTGTAGAGTTAATTAAAGAACCTAGACGAGATGTTTATAAGATATCTCTATTAGATGAAGATGTTGTATTAAATCCAACCCTGACACAAAAATTAAAGCAAACTTTTGGGATTGAGCTTCCAGAGGGAGAAGCAGTACAAGGAAAAACTTATAACGAATTAATTACCCAGATTCGCCAACTGTTAGCACAAAAGACATGGCAAATTAAAGAGAATCTATTTCTCTCGCTATTTTCTTATGCAAAGGCTGCAATGGTTCGGGACATTATCGAAAATGAAGCTCTAATTTTTGATCACCCAATTTTGCAAGCTATTAGTGGCGATTTAACTACTTATCAGTCTAATTATAGAGAACCCCTATCTGCATCTGCCCTAGATTCACAAGTTAAACCTGAGCGAATATTTCAAATTCTAGATGCTGACTCTAGCCAGCAAGTCGTAATTGAAGCGGCAAAAGCTGGTTCTAGCTTTGTTGTTCAAGGGCCACCAGGAACAGGCAAAAGTCAAACTATTGTAAACATGATTGCAGAACTGATTGGTGATGGCAAATCAGTTTTATTAGTTGCAGAAAAAGAAACAGCGCTGAGTGTAGTTTATAAGCGCATGGCTGAATGTGGTTTAGACCATATATGTCTTAATCTCCATCACAGTGGTACAACAGATAAGCGGGAGCTTGTAAACAATTTATCGAAAACTATTGAATATCTTAAACAGATTTACGGTGAAGAAAATAATCATCTATTTTTTGAGCGGCTTGTTTCTAGTCGTCAATCGCTAAAATTATATCTGACAAGTTTACACTCTAAAGAAAAACCTCTAGATAAATCACCATTTGAGATATTTGGTGAGCTTTTGAAAAAAGAGCGCGAAGCAATTCCCAATATTAATGTCATATTTTCCAACTTTAGCCAATGGAATCCTAGTAGATTACAAGAAGCAAAAGATTTATTAAATCAATTGGCGCAATTTTTACCTTTCTTTAAAGGAGAGAAAACAACTATTTGGGCAAAAAGTTCTCTAAATTCTTATTCTTATGAGATAGAATTGGAAATTACGGAGAAAATAGAGCAATTTCAGCAAGCTATTTTTCTAGTCCAAAAGATTAATCAAGAATTGCAAGAGACTCTCCAAGTTCAACCTTTCTTGAATTTAGAGTCTCTAGATAAATGTTATCCAGCTATCGACTACATACGAAAAGCTCCATTAAATCTGCCAGAAAACTGGACTGGAATAGATATTGCAATTGCTCAGAATGCTTTCACTATTCTGCAAACAGACGTTCAAGAGATTGAAAAAAATAAGCTTTCGCAAGAAGCGCAAAATTTGCTGGATCGGCTATCTTCATTTATACCATTTTTAAGAGGAGAAAAAACAACTATTTGGGCGCAAAGTACTTTAAACTCTTGCTCTGAGACTCTAGAGCTAGAAATTAAGAATAAAATCAATAAATTGAAACAAGCAATTTCTTTGATACAGACAGCTAGCCAACAGCTTCAAATGATTATGAGGATTCAACCCTTATTAAATTTGGAAAATATAGAAGCTTGCTTTCCTGCTCTTAAACATATACTACAAGTTCCAGATAATTTACCCGAAAATTGGCATGAATTGGATATTTCAACTGCTCAGAATGCCTTCAGTAAGTTGAAAGGCGATATTAAGTTACTAGAAGAAACTGAGCCAATTTTAAAACAAAAATATAATCCTGAATTTTTCTCTTCAGAATTACCTGCTTTAGCTAACAGATATCAAAAATATAGTCGCTTTTGGTTGATTAGAATTTTTAATCCCCAATATAGGCGCGATATCAAGCTTTTGAAGAAACTAAGCACTAAAGAGGGACCGATTTCTCACAACGAATTAAAACGTGATTTTACACAAGCCGTTCAAATACAAGCTGCACGAAACAAGCTATATCAAAGCAATTACCCAGCCCGCCAGATTTTTGGATCTTTATTTAACCCGGAAGTTTCTAGTGAAGAAGAATTAAAAGCAATTGAAAAGGCTTTAAGTTGGTTGACTGGCTTACAAAAGTATTCACTTCCTGCTGAGTCAACCCAACTGATTGTAAATTCTCCCTCTGGACGGCGTGAACTGAATCAATTAGTTAAGAAACTTGAATCCATTCCTGAAGATATTAAAGAGGGTATGGATTTCTTATTCTCATACTTTAATGAGAATGATATTATTGGGCAATATCAGCCTCATAATCAAATTTCATTTACTGAACTGGCAAATTTTCTAAATTTAGCTCAATTAGACTTACCAGAATTTCGCCAATGGTTGACATATAAAGAAATCTATGAGCAACTAGAAAGTTTAGGAGTCAAAGTTTTCTTAGATGCTTTGCGCGACAATAAACCTAATCCTCTTCAGTCTGTACAAAATAGGCTACGTCATATTAACTACCAGCCTCGTCAGGTTTTTGGATCTTTGTTTAATCCAGAAGTTTGTGGTGAAGCAGAGTTAAAAGAAATTGAACAAGCTTTAAATTGGTTGATTGGCTTACAAAAGTTTTCGCTTTCTGCTGATTCCGTCCAGCGCATTCTAAATACTCCTTCTAAACGGCGCAAAATGGCTGAATTAGTTAAGGAATATGAGTCAGCCCATCAGAGTATTAGGCAAGGATTAGATTTTCTTTTATCGCACTTTAATGAAAGTGACATTACAGATTATTACTTACCTGGTAATCAAATTACTTTTGTCGAGCTAGAAAGCTTCTTAAACTTGGCTCACTCTGAATTGTCTTATTTTCAAGAATGGCTGACTTATAAAGAAACTTACCAGAAACTGGAAAATCTGGGTAATAATAAGTTTTTAGATTATTTACGTGATAATAAAATCCCCCCAGAGCAATGGTTTCCAGTTTTAGAAAAGCGAATTTATCAAATCTGTCTTGATGCTATTCTTGCCAGAAAGCCTGAGTTAAAGAACTTTAATTTGGAAGTACACGAACGACAAATAAAAGAGTTTTCTAAACTAGATTCTAGCCAACTAGATACTGCTATAAAACGTCTAAAGCAGCTTCATGTGCAACGCTGGCAAAACTGGGAAAAGACTTCACTTGCTCTAGCTGAGATACCAAATTTGAGAAAAGAAGCGACTAAGAAAAGCCGACATTTGCCCATCCGTAAACTCCTCAATGATAGACAAAAAGGAATACCAAATCTCGTCAAAGCTTTAAAGCCTTGCTGGATGATGAGTCCACTTTCTGTTAGTCAATATATCAATCCAGATGTAATTCATTTTGATGTTCTCATCTTTGATGAAGCATCTCAGCTTCGGACTGAGGATGTTGTTCCTTCAATTATCCGTTCAAATCAAGTGATTGTGATTGGGGATAATAAACAGCTTCCTCCCACTTCATTTTTTTCAACCGGAGATAGTCAAGAAGATATCGATGATGAAGATGATGAAAGGTATGAAAGCGTTTTGGATGAATGTTCAAAATTTATGTTTGGACACATGTTGAAATGGCACTACCGCAGTCAGGATGAGCGTTTGATTGCTTTCTCCAACCTTTATTTTTACGGCAACCAATTAGTTACATTTCCAAACCCAGTTCAAAATCCAGATTTGGGAGTTTGGTTTAAGCATGTTCCTAATGGTATTTACGATCGCGGTAAACGCAGAGATAATCGACGTGAGGCTGAAGTGGTTGCTCAGTTGGCGTTGGAGCATTTTCAACGATTTCCCGAACAATCCCTTGGTATTATTGCCTTTAGCGAAGCCCAAGCCGACGCGATTCGAGAGCAAATTGAAATTTTGGGAAAAGAATGTCCCGATCTAGAGACATTTTGCACTGATAACTCACCCCAGTTTTTTCTGAAAGCATTAGAAAACGTTCAGGGTGATGAGCGAGATGCTATTATACTCAGTGTTGGGTATGCTCGTGATGATCAAGGTAAACTTTCTCTCAACTTTGGCCCCTTAAATCGGCAAGGTGGAGAACGACGGCTCAACGTCGCTGTTACGCGGGCAAAAAGTAAAATTACACTCGTTTCTTCGATTGTGGCTGGTGAAATCAACCAAAAACTTGCCCAAAGCAAAGGTGTAAAATTACTGCACGATTACCTGGAGTACGCAGCCAGTGGTGGAAAAAAACTGCAAGGTAACTCTTACACAGATACTCTCCATTTTGACTCGCCATTTGAAGAAGATGTTTACCATGTCTTAGTCCAGCAGGGATACACTATCCGCACCCAAGTTGGATGCTCAGGATACCGGATTGACCTTGGTGTAGTTAATAGCGATCGCCCTGGTGAGTTTTTACTGGGGATTGAGTGTGATGGTGCATCTTACCATAGTTCACCTACTGCCAGAGATCGTGATCGCCTCAGACAACAGGTGCTTGAAAGGCTAGGTTGGAAAATTCACCGCATTTGGTCAACAGATTGGTTTCGTAACAAACCTGCTCAAGTTCGTCTGTTGACAGAAAGGATTAAACAATTACAACAAATCAGATAGAATCTCGTTGCTCACAAAGATCCAGAAATTGCATATATCTACGTAAACTGGTTGCGATCGCCTATAGCTGCTCTCTTAGCCAATTTGGATTCTGGATAGTGCCGTCGAAAATTAATCAATTATATTACCTTGGTAGAAATTGCTTTGAAAACAATAACAAGTACAGAACGCCGGAAGTGACAGAAGTTTATTGAAGTTTATCAACCGTTGGGGTTTTGATGCTATTGAAGGTACGATTTAAGCCCTAACCATGAGAGTTCGTGACAAATTGCTGAAATAAAAGTGCAGACAATTGAAGCAGAGACTAATTAAATTTGGGTATTTCAAACTGGGGCATTTGGAACAGCGGCACTTGGAACTGCGGCACTTGGAACTGGGGCATTTGGAACTGCGGCACTTGGAACTGTGGCACTTGGAACTGTGGCACTTGAAACTGTGGCACTTGAGACTGTGACACTGGAGGCAATAATGTCCCTCCTCTGACCCATTTCATCTCTGCATCAGAAAGTTCTTCCATTTCAACTTGGTTGAAAGTTAGCTGTGTATAGTTTTTTATTTTGGCCATAATTCTCCTTCTAGCGTGAAAAAACACAATACATCAATAATATATCTCGAATGGCTTCGGTCGCAGGTCTTCCTGTTTATGCATATTAGGATTACAGCAGTGGATTCGTTGTAGATGAGTTGCCAATCAAGCTGCTTGATAATGCAGGATTATAATCTGTGATTTGACGATCGCATTCGCTATTTAGAGCGATGTCTACTTCTTGTGCATCTCACACACAATTTCTAAATATGTAGTAGCATATTGTCGAGTTGGGGCGATGTCTACAACGGGCTACGCCTACGCTATCATTCAGTTTCACAACATCTCAGTGAAAATAGTATTTTATTTAAAAATGACGGGTGATTGCCGATACTACATAAAAGCAATTACATCATCTGGCATTGCATTAACTAGACAAAAAGCGAAAGTCCGCTACTCAGTAGTGCGGGCAGTTTTGAGTATTTATGATTACTATGCTTACCAAGGGGTTAACCACTAGCTCCCCAGTAAATATAGAAAGCCTGTTTGTGACTATCCGCAAACAGACTTGAGTTTTTCACATTTCTAATTAAGCTTGCTCCCAAAGCTCACGGATACGGTCAGGGAGCCAGCCAGCAATTTCCTGAATCCGCTCTTGGGAAAGTTCGTCTTTGGTGGCAGAAAACACTGCTTTAACCGCCTGCTCTGCCTCGACTGTTCCTGGAACTCCTCCTTCATTCGCAACCCGCGTGAGAAATAGATTGGAATCAATTCCAATGGGAGCCGGGCCTCTTAAAGGTTGACGGATTCGACTTAAAAATCTCACAATTGGATTGGTGTCTTTCCAAAGTTCTGCCACTTCAAACTGGAGTGCTTTTTCATCCGTAGGGACAGCTTCTGTATGCAGTTCTGCCTCGACGCGATCGCTAGCTTCTGTAGTCATTAAGTCGCGCATAACGCGAAATACAACTTCGGTAAAGTCTCTTGCGTCATACAAATCCGCAAATCCGCTTTGAACCATGACCTTTTCAAGAAACGAGCGATGTTCGTCTGCGATCGCAGTTCGAGTATCTTCAATTTCTGTTGGGTCAATTTCTGGAATGTTTGTTCTAAAACTTTGATCGGGCATTGTTTTTGCTTGTGGTTATTAATTTTGAGTTTTTATGCTTACTTTATGTAAGGTCGCACAAATCAAAAACCCTTAACATCATCCAGAAGTTTGAACTACGATCTATTCAAAAGTTAGAAATTCATCTAATCTGCGTCGCAAAGTAGGAAGGTCATGCTTGAGGGTAAGCAATTTCCCTTCACCGAGCAGAGCAATACTCGTGCGTTTATGCTCATTGTAGACATCACCCATTGGTGTCGAAAAACAGTCAGAATAGATGAATTGGTATAAAATCAACCGAAACAAAGATGGTAGAAACAACAAACATCGAAATTAACACTTGCTATGTCAAAGTACCTAACAATGACTTAGAAATCGATGCGTACTTAGCTCAACCAGCACATAAAGGAACCTTTGGCGCGGTTATAGTTTTTCCAGAAATTTTTGGAATCAACAGTAATATTCGAGATATCACCGAACTCATCGCTAAACAAGGTTATGTAGCAATAGCTCCAGCCATGTATCAACGTATTGCTCCCGGTTTTGAGGCTGATTTTAGCCCTGAAGATGTTGGGTTTAGTCCAGAAAGCTATAGGCTGGGGTTGGAATACTATCAACAAGTAAAGTATCAAGATATCTTAAGTGATATTCAAGCTGCGATCGCCTACTTAAAAACTTTACCCAATGTCAAAAATGATGCAATTGGTGTCATTGGTTTTTGTTTTGGCGGTCATGTTGCTTACATTGCTGCGACTTTCCCAGATATCAAAGCAACAGCTTCGTTTTACGGTGGTGGGATTACCACTTCTAGTTATAGTGAAGAGACTCCAACCATTAATCGGACTTCAGAAATTAAAGGTACTATTTATACCTTCTTTGGTACAAGAGATACATTAGTTTCCCAGGAAGAAAACGAGCAAATTGAGGCAGAATTAAAGAAACATCAAATCAATCATTGTGTATTTCGATACGATGCCGGACATGGATTCTTCGCGGGATTTTTCAAAGACAAGTACCCATTTATGGAACAACACCCAAGTTACAATCCTGAAGCTGCTCCTGATGCTTGGAAACATGTTCTAGAACTATTTCAAAAACACTTGTAAAACACAGTTTAAGGTTTACTTTATAAATCACCTCTCAGAGGATATTTTAAAAGTCCTCTTCTTGGTAGCAAAACGTTCTAGATCCCCCTAAATCCCCCTTTTTAAGGGGGACTTTGATTCCGGTTCTCCCCTTTTTAAGGGGAGCCAGCGCGGTCTTTTCCCTTGGCGCTAGCCTCTCCCTTTGGGAGAAGGGGAGACGCCAAAAGCGATGGGGTCTCCCTAAGTGGATCAACTGGCGTGGGTTAGGGGGGATCTAGAAGTGCCTAAAATCATAGCTAACCACTTTTAAAACATCCTCTCAAATATGCGATCGCAGTAATACCAATTTTATGCGAAGTTGCACATTATTTTGACCCCTCCCAACCTCCCTTTGATAAGGGGAGGTGTCGCAGGCGGTGGGGTTCTTTCTATGCGTCTTCATACGGAAATGTTATGAGCACGATATTATTGCTTTTAAGCTTTGGAATTTTTAAGCAGTAATTGACAACCACATAAGAATGGGTTTGGACTTTCTGTGCGATCGTCCACAAGCACTTCAATGGGAAGCTTACTGTTGTAAATCAATTCGTCATAATCCATCAATGCATCCCACTTGATCTTGCCAGTTGGGAAGCCTAGCTGTGAAGTAGCATCAGATATTAATTCTTGCCATTTCTGAATCTCTGGATCTTGGGATTTGCAGTAATCGAGAATGGCAATAAATGCACCAGGCTTGGTAACTCGTAGGATCTCCTCAAGAGCACGAACTGGGTCATCAACGACACAAAGGGTAAATCCCGACGCTGCTGCATCAAAGCTATTATCAGGAGAATCAAGATTGCACATATCTGATATCTTAAAGGTGATGTCTGCGGATACGCGCTTTTTACGTGCTTCATCCAGCATCTTTTGAGAAAGATCAACACCGAGGACATGGACACCTTCAGGGTAAGCTGAAAGATTAAGACCTGTTCCTACCGCAGCATCGAGTACGGTTTGTCCTGGCTTAAGCTGTAAGGAACCAATTAGGGGTTCGCGCTCGATGTGCCAGTAACGCTTCATAATTGCGTCATAATCCACTGCTCCCTGATTGTAAGCTTCAATCACCTGATTTATCTGCATAGGTTTCTTAAGAGATAAGACTACTTATTTAACTATCTGTTCAAATATGTGGTGTATGAGCACCAAAACCTTGTATATCATACTACCAGCGAGATAACTTAACAATAGGTAAAGTATTGAAAGTTGCTAACGCAGAAATTGAGCAATAGTTAGTAAAAATACGTCCAGTAGCGTACTGAACTATGGTCAGTCTGGTTAGTTGTGAGTGGCATCTTTAGCTTTGTGCCAATCAACCTAATTGCAGATATTGCAGATTTTTCAACACGATATTTGGAAGAGAACTCTGAAGGTAAAATCTTGAAGGCAAAGATCCGAAAGCAGGTTGCAGATAAACTGAATGCTGTTTTAGAGACTGGAACGCTTAATTTCTTTACTATTGAGCAAATCAACACCATCTTCGTAACTTCTTATGTACCCATGCTAGATACCACATATAATCATCAATTTTGTAATTATCAGCAGCTTTAACTATATAATCCTGAGCTAAATCAAGATTATTCTCGGCTTCATAATATAATCCCAAGTAAAGATGACTGTAAAAATTTCCCTTTATCCCTTCTGATTGACCAACAGTTAAAACATCATCTGTTGTACAATTTCTTGCATACAAATCATATACGCACTGCATGATTTGTCGAGGGTCATTTTTCACAGTTAGTAAAGAATTACGTGCCTCTTCAACACCTAACGAACGAGCTATGCAGAGATATCGCCATACTGTTTCTTCTACATCTTGAGCATTCACAGTCAAATCTATTTCAAATTGTTGAGCGCCTTCAGCATATCTTTCTGCATAATAATACGATAATCCCCGTTGCCAGAGGTAAGGTTTAATACGGGCATCCAATTGCTCTGCCATGTCAAAATCTTCAATAGATTCATCAATTTTGGCTAGTTGAAAGTTAACCATGCCCCGGCGAATGTAAGCATTAGGGTTTTTCGGCTGATTGCGAATGGTTTCATTCCACCGCTGGAGTTGATTTTCCAGAGAATTTGAAAAAAACATGAGTTTGCCTAGCTAATATACATTAAATAGAATATTTTCAGGCTTGGGGAGAACTCGTCAATCCCTAAAATGAGTAAAGTTTTGTCATACTAAATTCTTGGCGTTATATTTCCACTTTTCCATGACCAGCGTGATTGAATTTCCTTGGCAGCAAGAAGCAATTATTCTCCACAGCCAATACCTAATAAATAGTTTTCAGCATTGGACGGGAAATTCTTTGCTGCATGTCAATGATTTACCACTTGAAACAGCACAGGCATTATTTGAAGCGCCCTTTGCCCTAGTTTCTCACGGCACCGAGTCCGACCCCATTTTTAACTACGGTAATCGTAAAGCATTAGAACTATGGCAGCTTTCTTGGGAAGAATTTACTAAAATGCCTTCCTGCAAATCGGCTGAAGAAGTAGTACAGGAAGAACGCAATCGCCTTTTAGCAGAAGCAGCAACTAAAGGCTTTAGCTATTTTTCTGGTGTGCGGATCACCAGCACTGGTAAACGCTTTGAGATCCAAGATGGCATCCTCTGGAATCTCCTAGACGAGCAAAATCAATTGTGCGGTCAAGCAGCGGTGTACTCTAAGTGTACGTTTATCATATAATCACTACCTCATAAATATAAGTATTAATTATTTACTTAGTTAAAGGGAGATCCATCCACGAGGTAGAAGAAACTACTTACGAAATTCAGTATTGTGGTACTACTGTCTTAAAATCTGGAAAAAACGCCCGTGGTACCCATTAGAGATAATAATCCCACAGTAATCACGCCTTATGTAACTTATGGACTGATTGCTGCAAATGTCCTTGCTTTCCTTTATGAAGCAAGTCTTCCGCCACAAGCATTAAATGGATTTTTACACCTTGCGGCTGTAGTACCACGAGAACTTACCTTAAGCTTTGGTGGTATCTCTGTAAATCAACCAGTGCCAGAGTGGGCAACTTTGATTACCTCGCAATTTTTGCACGGTGGTTTATTGCATTTAGGCGGCAATATGTTGTTTCTCTGGATTTTTGGTAACAACGTTGAAGATAAGTTGGGCCATGCCAAATATTTGCTGTTCTATTTATCTTGTGGAGTTTTAGCATCCTTAACCCAGTGGTTCTTCGCTCAAGATTCTAGCATTCCTTCTTTGGGTGCAAGTGGTGCGATCGCAGGTATTCTAGGAGCATACATTCTGCGCTTTCCCAACGCCGAAGTTCTCGGCATAGTGCCGTTAGGCATTTTCTTCCCGACTTTCCGTGTCCCGGCATATTTCTTTTTGGGATTCTGGTTTCTCGAACAAGCCTTCTACGGGCTTGCTAGTCTCGAAACACGTACCAACATCGGCATGGAAAGCGGCGGTATTGCCTACTGGGCACACGCAGGCGGGTTTATCTTTGGGGCAATTCTTGGCCCATTGTTGGGTTTGTTTAACGATAAATCACAGGAAGAATCTTGGTATAATTAATTTTTCGGTACATCATTATGACTTTCAATCAAGCTGATTGATTAAATAGGTGAAATTGCCTAAGCTTCGCAACTGCTAGCCTTACAAGCTATATTGCAGTTAGTGAATAAATTAGGAAAAACACCTGTGTTTCCCCTCTACGACGAAAATCCGACGCGAATCACCCCGTATTTCACCTACGGGTTAATTGGCATGAATATTTTAGTTTTTCTTCACGAGGTGAGCCTGTCAAATGCACAATTGAGTCAGTTTTTAAATCAGTATGCAGTGATACCTCAAGAGTTAACCACCAATTGGAGCGCAGAGTGGATAACGTTATTTACGTCGCAATTCTTACACGGTGGTTGGTGGCACTTAATCTCAAATATGTTGTTTCTCTGGGTTTTTGGCAACAATATCGAAGACCGATTAGGTCATGCCAAATATCTGGTTTTTTATTTGGCATGTGGTGCTTTAGCTGCTTTGTGCCAATGGTTTATTGGCATAAATTCTGAGATTCCTTCCTTGGGAGCAAGTGGTGCAATTTCTGGGGTTTTAGGTGCCTACATTATCCGCTTTCCCCAAGCTAGAGTCATGACCCTAGTATTTTTGGGGATTTTCGTCACCACAATTAGAGTGCCAGCGCTAGTAATAATTGGACTTTTCTTTGTGCAGAATGTAATCTCCGGTCTTGCTACGCTGCAAACAGCGGCTAACATGAGCGTACAAACTGGTGGAGTTGCCTATTGGGCGCACATCGGTGGTTTTGTTTTTGGGGTGATTCTCGCTCCCCTATTTGGGTTGTTTAGGCAGGACTAAGTATATAATTTCCGAAATTTATAGCAGAATAATTGCTACCTATCAATCCTCTGCGTATCCTCTGCGTTGAAATTTTCACCCTCGATTCATCACGGTTTTACCCAAAGCTGTACTAAGCAATTCAAAATGAGGAGATGCTATTTTGGCAATCCACTATTTGGGAAACTATTTAGTTTTTGGCGGCAGCCGCTGAAACTTCTTCTGATTCTTGTACTTCAGATGTAAAGGTTGATGATTGTACGACTTCTTCAGGTAGAGAAACAATGATATCAGCACCGTTGATAATTGCTCCCAATAACCCCAGTTCCGATTCAACCAATTGATCAATAGCTTCACCTAGCATGTTCTCTTGTGTATAGTGGGGTCGCGCCACTAGTACGATGCCATCGCTGTAGGGTTGGATTAACAAAGGGTCATTAGATATGCTGAGGGGGCTAGTGTCTAAAATAACTAAATCGAAGCGTTCGCGGACATCCTCAATCAGCCGCCGCATTTCGCTAGATTCAAGAATTGCAGCTGATTGCCGCACAGGACCAGGACTCGGAAGAATGTATAAATTTTCCACATCAGGGACTAAACGAATACATTCACTTAAATTAGCGTAATAACGCAGGGGTTCAATAGTGGCATCGGGGTCAGGAATTACATTCAAGGATGTACAACGCGAAGGCGATCGCAAATCTGTTTCGATTATCAAGGTTCTTTTACCAGCACGGGCTGAAGCTATACCCAAGTTATATGCACTTGCCGTTTTACCCTCTAGGCTACTGGTGCTAGTAATCAACACCACCTTTAAGGCTTTACCACCAATCCGGCGCAGATTACTGCGGAACTTCTCATAATATTCTAAATAAGGAGAATCCGCAGAGAGTACTACCGGCACGGCTTCTTGATCCAAATCATCAACTGGCATTAAAGGCAATTCTCCCAACAGTGCCACTTCCCGTTGCTTGAGGCTCTCGCGGATATCCTCCCTGGTTTTGAAAGTACCTTCCAGTGATCCCAACAAAAATATCACCCCGCCACCAATCAACACACCTAAGAACCCACCCACAGCAAGGGTAATAGGCACACTCTTGGGGGGTTTGATGTCCGCAGCCGCTGTGGGACGTCTGGCAATGCTGAGGCTGCTGGTAGTTTCGGCCTCTGCGGTTTTAGAATCGGTTAGCTTCGCCTGCATTTGGTCATATATGGCTTTTTTGAGTGCAACCTCTTGTTCTAAACGCGATCGCTCTAATTGCTTATTGGGTATCAGAGAATACTCTCGCCGTAGTCGCGCTTCTTGTTGGATCTCTTGAACTAGTTGTTGTTGCAGCGTCTCCCGTTGGGTTTGCAAAGACACCATTTGGTTTGCCAACTGCTGACGGGCTGGATCTAAGCTACTTTGGGCGCGAATACCTGCAATGTTACCCCGAAGCGGAGCCGCTGTTCCATCACCACCTAACACCTCTGTAGCGCGTTGTTGCAGCAATTCCTCAGCAGCTTGTTTCTGACGCAACAATTGAACCATCGTTGGGTGTTCCGGTCGCAAATCTTTTCTGAGTACGGCGATTTGCGACTCACTTTGATAAATTTGCGATCGCAAATTACCAATAATTGGATCTGCACTCAAAGCAGAAGAAATATAAGCCTGTCCGACTGTTAAGCCTAACTTATTTTCTAAACTGTTAACTTGACCATCAACCCCAGAAATAGTTAATTGAATTTGCCGTTGTAGATTTTGGCTGGTAGTAATGGCATTTAGCAAGCTGCCATTCTCCGCTGCCAATATTGCTGTTCGTTCTATGCGATCGTACTGTTCCAGCTTCTTTTCAGCAACTTGCAATTCCTGTTTAGCTTGTGGTAAGCGCTCGTTAATCTTTTCAATAATTGCTTGTAATCGCCCAGTATTGATCTCACTGCTCAACTTAATCATTGATTGCATCAATTCCCCCAAGACCTCTATGGCTCGTTTGGGGTCGCTATCTACATATTTCAGTTCAAAGATACTCGATTCTAATTCTCCAGTCCTGGCATTTTTTTTAGGTAGAGAAAGGACAACACTTGTACCTAACTGTTTTGGTTTGATGTTTACTTTTTCTGCCACTGTCGCAATTATCTGGTTTGATAATAAAACTTCCTCATTCAGTTCCTTTCCTTGCTGTTGGATTTGAGTACCAGTTGCAGAGAAAGAAACTGGTGGGCCAGAATAGGTAAGTGCGGCAGATGCTATATAGTTAGTAGCTGGCTCTGGCTGCATAGCCACCACCGTTGACCCCGCTACAACTAAACCAAAACTAGCTAGTCCAATCCACTTGTATTTTTCAAAAGCAATAAGATAGCGCTTAACAATTGGTGGGGTCATGGTAGGGGGATATAGAATCAGTAATCAGTTGTCAATTTTTATTTACTATTGGTCACAATTATGTCTTCCATCTCGGACAAGAGGTAAGAGTCACTAATTTGAACCACTACCGAAGTTGTCAAAAAATCGGAGAAAGGACTGGACATTGAAGAAGGGTTGGGTAATGGTAGTCAAGAAATTAGTAATTTTACCGATGAGGTTCCGACCAACAACAATAACATCATTATCTTGAAGCGCCACATTTTGAGATGCATCGCCTCCTAGAGCTTTTTTAGCATCAAGTTTCTGGGTAACAGCTTTACCTTGTTCAGGATCAAAACGAACCAGAGCGATATCTCGCAGGTTAGCAGTGTCGAGATTTACTCCTCCCAAAGCATCTACAAATGTACTGCCGTTAGGCAGTGCTTGAATGGCAATACCTCCCGCAGCGTAGTTTAAAACCCGGACTCTAATCTGTGGTGTAGCCAAGGATGAACGTGCTACCAAATTGCGATCATAACCATCATCATTACCAACTTCACGACGGGGGATGAGTATCGCATCTCCGTCTTGTAAGCGTAAATTAGGAATTGAACCGCCATTTTGCAGTGCTGCATATAAGTCAATAGTTTGTGAAATCACAGAACCATCGATTAATTTCCGGCGTACTTGCACTTGTCGCAGGTCTGCATTTAACGTTGAACCACCAGATACTAGCAAGGCATCAGCAACACGGGGTGTTGTTGAATTAATCGGATAAATTCCTGGTCTAAATATTTCTCCACTAATGGTAACTTGAACTGGTCGCGTCCCTGCCAAGGATACTACTACGATTGGATCTGGTAAAATTCGACTTAAACCCAAGCGAATTTTTTCTTGAGCTTCTTCCAAAGTTAAACCTTGTAATGAAACCGTTCCCACTTGCGGTACTACGATGTTGCCTTCTGGACTAATTACAGCTTGAAAACTTAAGTCTTGACGCTGCGATGCTAGACCTAAAACTATTACTGGATCAACTACATAACGATTTAAACCCAAGCGAATTTTTTCTTGAGCTTCTTCCAAAGTTAAACCTTGTAAAGAAACTGTTCCCAGTAGCGGCACCACAATATTACCTTCGGGGTTGATTAAAGCTTGAAAGCTCAAATCTGGAAAGCGCTGAACCGAAACGCTAATTCCATCTCCTATTCCTAAGCGGTATGGGCCAGGAGGACGCTGAAGCACAACACCAATTACATCTCCTGGCCCCAATAGGTAGCGGCTGAGTTGGGGGGAAATTTCGTCATTTGCACCTGGAGGCACAACCTCAGTACCTGGCACAGGCGAAGGGGGTTGCCCTGGTGATTGTCCTTGAGGTGGAAAAGGCTGGGCAACAACAAGCTGGATAGGTGTTGTTAAGAAAACTCCGACTTGAAGACTGACAAAACACAGGGCGCTGAATCCACGCATATAAGAATTAGGATCTATGAACATCGGTGCAGGAAAACTGAATATAAAAATTAGTCGCGCCGAGTGGTAATCTTACTCTAAAAATTTCCTAAATGTCTTTTTTATCTGCAAGTATTTTACCAACAAAAAGTAGAAAACTTTTGCCAATTTTAATTTATAAGTTCATATTTGTAACCTGAACGCAATTGTAGAGGTACTTCTGAATAATCTTTGCATAAATGCATTTCTAACAGGCTCTACAAAGGGCCTGCCATCAATACAGCTTGCACTGTTTCGCCGATAGACTCGGCTAAAGACCAAGATGTTTCTACCTGTCCCAAAGGTTCCATTGGAATCAGAATACTCACGCCCACCCAAGGAGTGCGTTGCTTACGCCACTGGGCCAATTGATCTGCCAAAAACCAGTGGAAAGGTGATGGATTTCCGCCGTCTGGCATAGCGTACCATTGTAAGACAGCGAAAGTTTGCTGTGGTGTGGAGGCGCGAAAAAACCTAGCTTCTACTTTTGTATCGCCATTTGAAGCCAACTTTGCAGACGGTTTTACAGTAAATTCAGCAGAACGAGATTGAGCTACATCCCACTTTCTCCAGCGTGATCTTCCCCAGCCGTTAACGTCTGTCCACTCCACCTCTGGTTGATCCATAGGGCCATTTTGTGGCAGCAAAAGCAGGATTGCCTGGAATTGGGAAGCTTCTTTTTTAATTACCTGCAAAGACCATTTATGTTCGCCAATTTGCTGTTCTGCTTGTTCAATAGTTTGCCAACCAGGAAGGGCTAACCCAGTCTTGCGGATCTGCCTTAACTCGTTGAGGGTAGTAACAGGTGGCGGCTGTTTCCATTGCCAGCGCCCTGTTAGGTATCCGGGAACCCCTCCTATTGCCAACAATAGTAGCAATAACAAAAGTGCTGCTACCTGACTCAGTTGGTTTTCCTTGAAAAACTTGGAGATGGAAATCATCAGTAAAATTTATAATACTTAGGCAAAATTTTACTTCATAAAATCACACCATGAGTTCAGTAATATTTATGAGTAGAGAAGAAGCAGGGGAGCAGAGAAGAAATGACTAATGACTTTCCCCTTCTTGCTGAGTTTCTAGAGATGCTGAAAAATAGCTATTAATCCAATTCAGTAAGGGTACTAATGACACCAGCATACAAGCAGAGTAGAGGTCACCACCCCAACCATCGTGCAGCCATTTAAAAGCCGCTTCTTGACCTGTGCCGTGAAAGAAAGTCAGTAAAGTATTACGAATGATATTGGCAGTAGTACTAACGATCGCAGCAAGAGATAAAAACGATATAGTTGTACGGCGTGAAGACAAAGCGTCTGTCCAATACAGCAGCATCAAGCCGACGTAGAGAGTAGTAAACAACATTTTCAGCCCTGCACAATAGGGGGCAACTTCCACAATCCGTCCTCCTACGTAAAGATTTATCTCATCTACGGTTACGTCCATACCAAATTGATTCAGTATAAAGCCTGCTGTGCCAGCGATGAAGCTTTGGAGAGGCAAGGTATAGGGAGCAATGAGATAGGGGACTGCCGTTGGGGTTGCCAGAAATACTAGTAGCAGGGGGAATCCTTGCGATCGCAAACCTGCTATTCCCTTAAACCACAAGCATAATCCTGCTAGCATAACGGGCAAGGAAAGGTTAACCCACTCTGTAACACCACTAAGATAAAAAACTGCCCCTAATAACAAGAAAACAGTGCTCAAAGGATGCATGGTATCTGGTAAACGTGTCCACTGTTTCCGGTTTATCCACACCAGATAAGCCGCAAATGGTAAACCAATAATCCCGTGGCTGAAATATTCGTGTTCTGTACTGATATTTTTGTGCAGCCAACCATCCAGCCAGTGTAGCAATATAGGAGCATAAAGCAGCAGCAAAACACCTAAAATAGCTAGATTTAATAAGCCTGAGGCGTTTCTGTTTTTAACCTGTTGCCGGAGTGCCATGATTTTCAGTATTTCAAAAACTTTGGTCATTGGTCATTAGTCATTGGTCATTAGTTTTAGACAAAGCACATAATGACAAATGTCTAATTTTAGATGCACATTAGGTATGAATTAACTTTAGGCTACCACGCTTCCAAGTTCAGTAGGGGAGGGTTTATCTGCCTCAGAAATTGTTGAGACTGCATTGGCGATCGCTGCTACAACTTCTTTGACTTGGCTACTGCTCAAACCAGGATACATTGGTAATGATAATATTTGCTGTGACAGTTTTTCTGCTTGGGGAAAATCTCCAGGCTGATAGCCTAAATTGGTGAATGCTGGCTGGAGATGACAGGGAATTGGGTAGTGAATGCCAGTTTGAATTCCTACTGCTGTGAGTTTTTCCTGGAGTTGGTGGCGTTCTATTGGGCAAGAGTCATCTACTTTAATGACATAGAGATGATAAACGTGTCCTGTACCACTTTGGTTTTCCATAGGGATAATGCCAGCAGTTGCCAAGGGTGCTAGTTCGTTATCATAATGCTGGGCAATAGTCAGGCGATCGCGATTCCACTGTGGCAAATATGGTAGTTTCTCGTGCAAAACTGCTGCTTGTAAAGTATCCAAGCGGCTATTTGTACCTGGTTCAGTATGAAAATACTTTTGCGATGCGCCATAATTTCGCAAGCGCACCATCTTTTGGGCTACATCTGAATCTCGTGTCAGCAGCATTCCCCCATCCCCAAATGCTCCCAAATTTTTGCTGGGATAGAAACTAAAAGCTGCTGCTATACCTACTGAACCAGCGTGATATCCGTCTCTTTGGGCGAGGTGTGCTTGGGCTGCATCTTCAAAAATTAGTAGTTTGTAGGTATCGGCAAAGTTGAATAGTTCAAGTGGTGATACCATCTGACCATAGAGATGTACAGGGATAATTGCTTTAGTATGAGGCGTAATTGCTTTTGCTGCTTCTCTTAAGTCAATTAAAGCAGTTTGGCGATCGCAATCTACCAGAATTGGCTTGGCACCAGCGCGTAGTACCCCAATTAAGGTTGCTACAAAAGTGTTTGCTGGTAAAATCACTTCATCGCCAGCACCAATATTACACGCTTGCAATCCCAGAGCGATCGCATCTGTTCCTGATGCAACACCAACTCCATAAGCTGCCCCAGACGCTGCTGCAAATGCTGCTTCAAAATCTGAGACTGCTTGCCCTAAAATAAAATCTCCCTGTTCCAATACAGATTGGATTGCTTCTTGCAATTGCATTTGAATTGGTTCGTGTTGTAACTTCAGGTCAACAAAAGGAACTCTAATAGTCATTTGATTCATTACCAGTTGTCCTCAAAAAGAGATTTACTCGGATGAAAAATATAGAAAAGCCTGCACAATTTTCAGTGTGAAATTGTAATAGGTTCAATCTATCGGATGAAGAGTTTTATTAACTATCTAGGATTGTTAGTCATCGCTACTAGCTGTCATGAGTAAGAATGGCTATAAAAACTACATAAATATAATTATTGTAAGTAAAATTACGCTGAATATCGCAATAAGATTTTTCCCTTCTGTACATAAACAATGACAGACCTTTGGTATTGTATCCTTAGCCTTAGGTTACCCTGACTAAATCCAAATCTAACGCAGTCTGATTGCAAAATCTCAAGCAATAGAGACTAAAACAGTGCTAAACAGAGAACATTCAGCACCAGTAACTAGTAACTGGTAAAGGCCGCATTACCGACTTAATGGAAGCGGTAGAAAATTTTTGCCCCCAACTTGTTTGTCAGAGGCAAAATTAGGGAATGCTTAAAAATAGCAATTGATAACCTAGAAATAGGACTTATATCAATTACAGTATCGAGAAATTATTAAGGTAGCAGTGGCAATGGTAGAGCCTGAAAACAAATTATTTGCCCTAAAGGATGGTTGGGATTCTCATGAAACAAGAGAACAACAACGCCTCAAAGCTTTGTCAGATTTAGGTTTGCGGCAACCAGAAACGATTCCGGTTTTTGAAGAAGCTACACAGACTGCTGCCCACTTTTTGGAAGCACCAATTTCCATATTGGGATTTGTGGATCAAGAACGCCATTGGTTCAAATCGGCGGTGGGCTTATCTAGGTTAGGACTCATGAATCATTTGGCACAAAGCCGCCAACTAGCACGCCGGGAATCCTTTTGCACTCAGGTAGTAGAGAGTTTTCAAATATTTGTAATTAATGATACGCATAAACTTACAGACCCAGTACTTGCTAGTAGCAAATTGGTGCAGGATTATGGTATTCGTGCTTACTTAGGAGCGCCACTGATTGATGCTGAGGGACATTGTTTGGGTGCATTGGCGGTGATGGATTTAGTACCGCGCAATTTTACAAACCGAGACATTGAGTTTTTACAAATTATAGCTCGTTGGAGCATGAGTGAATTTGAGCGTAACCGACTCCTGCAAGGGAAACTCGAATCAAGCACTCCCAAGAGCGCTCCTATATTTTCACTAAATGACGAACGTAACACAGAGATTAAAATCACCCCAGCCACTAAAGATAGCGACTCTGTTTCTACCAAGCAACTGAAACTGGAACTTTTGGATCAGCTAACTCAGGAACTACGCACGCCCCTAACATCTGTACTCGGTATGGCTAGTGTTTTAGGACGTGAGATTTATGGGCCTTTGACGACTAAGCAGAGAGAATATTTGGAAATTATCCAACACAGTGGTCGGTACTTACTTTCCCTAGTAAACGAAATTACCGAACTAGGAGCTATGGATGAAAACTCAACTGTGCTGAATATAGCTCCTGTGGATATTGAAATGCTCTGTCAACAAGCTATCAATACCCTAGAAGAAGCGGCTAATCGCCGCGAGCAAGATATTCGCCTCTCTATTGAACCGGGACGCAATCGCATTTGGCCTTTAGATAAAGACAAGGTGCGGCAAATCCTCTATCACCTAGTTTTCAGTGTGATTCAACTGTCGGCTACAGGTAGCATTGTTCGTATTCATGTCTCTTACAAGGAAGATACGCTCAACATTACTATTTGGGTTTCCCATCCTTGGCTGGGGGACGGCATCACTGAGGTTGATCCCTACTTCCGTCTCAATTCTTTGTCGCTGCTGGAGCTGACAGGTGAGGTAGCAACTTATAATACTCACACAGAAAGCCAGGAGCAACGAGATATTTCATCAGTAGCAGTGGATAATTCCCAAAACTTGAGTGAGAATCACTCAAATTTCTTTGCTGCTAGTTCAGGTATAAATTTAGCTAAATCACATGGAAGTATTTCTCGTGAAAGCTTAGGTCTATTGCTAAGTTGCCAACTGGCAGAGTTGCATAGTGGACACATTTTAATTCAAGGTTCACCAGAATCAGGATATCGTTATGTGCTTTCTTTACCACTGCAACTGGCGACTCCCTCACAAGCAATTGGCGATGTCTGATTAGAGTTAGTAGGGAACAGATTACAGGTGATAGAGGATAGGGAAATACAGATTCATGCTTTGTTATGTACTAAGTACGTGAAGGGTTGATCAACGGCTGTCTTCACTTAGTATTAATTGAAGTGCTTTAGATTACAGGTGGTGGCTGATGGCTATGAGTAAGAACATCATCACTAAATTGCAATCTACATTATTACCTTTTTATAGCCATACGCATTATGATCAATTCCAAGTTCTGCGTCGGCAGGCTAATTGATCGCAATGTTTTTTATGAATTTAGTCTGGCAACGATTTACTTTATCATCTTTATCGGTCAAAGAATATCTTGCTACCAGTTACGTACACCGTTTTCTGGTGGGACTGTTAAGTTCTTGGCGGCAAACCAGCGTCTTGATTCAGTGGGGAGATGCGATCGCAGCTGCTTTACTCAGCTTAGTATATGCGCTTGCACCTTTTGCTTCGAGTACATTGGTGGGCTTGTTGCTGGTGGCTTGTGTAGGATTTTGGCTGTTGTTGACTTTATCTGATGAAGCAACACCAACAAATGTCTCTTCAGTCACTCCCATTCACCTACTGGTATTGCTGTACTGGGGAATTGCCGCAGTAGCAACAGCATTATCACCAGTCAAAAAGGCGGCACTTAACGACTTGGCAACGTTGACCTTGTATTTGCTACTATTTGCCCTTTGTGCGAGGGTACTAAGGTCGCCTCGCCTCCGCTCTTGGATTATCATCGTTTACCTGCACATATCGTTAATTGTCAGTGTATATGGGTTGCGGCAATGGTTTTTTGGAGCCACAGCCCTGGCAACTTGGGTTGACCCAGAATCTCCTCTGTCTAAAACTACAAGAGTCTACAGTTATTTAGGTAATCCCAATTTATTGGCTGGATATCTCCTACCAGCAGTAATTTTTAGCTTAGTGGCAATTTTTGCATGGCAAAGCTGGCTCAAAAAAGCTCTAGCATTAACAATGCTACTTGTCAATACTGCTTGCCTGATCCTCACTTTTAGCCGTGGCGGTTGGATTGGACTGGTGGTGGCAGTTTTGGCTGTGATGGCATTGCTCGTTTATTGGAAAAGCGTGGAAATGCCTCGTTTTTGGCGTACTTGGTCGCTACCGATTGTCTTGGGAGGTTTGCTCGGGGTATTAGTGCTAGCGGTGATATTTATACCCGCATTCAACCAGCGAGTGTTCAGTATTTTTGCTGATCGTAAAGATAGCAGTAATAATTTTCGCCTAAATGTTTGGGATGCTGTCTTTGAGATGATTCGCGATCGCCCGATTTTCGGCATTGGCCCTGGTCACAACTCTTTTAATAAAGTTTATCCCCTTTACCAACGCCCTCGTTTCACTGCTTTGAGTGCTTATTCGATTTTCTTTGAAGTGACTGTAGAAACTGGCTTTGTTGGTTTAGCCTGCTTTCTCTGGCTAATAATTGTCACATTTAATACGGCATTTCTACAAGTGCGACGACTGCGACAATTCAGAAGTGTAGAGGGATTTTGGTTAATTGGAGCGATCGCTATTTTGTTGGGTATGCTAGCTCACGGCACTGTAGATACTGTCTGGTATCGTCCTGAGGTTAATACCCTCTGGTGGCTCATTGTTGCCTTAATTGCCAGCTATTGGACACCTTTAGCTCAAAACCAAACAAATTCATCTAACTCAGAACCAACAGTAAACTAACATGACTAAATTGTCAGTTGTTTTTCTACTCAACAACTGACAACTTTTAAATTTTGAATTGTCTAGTCCCTGTAGGTAGTGGCTCCTGGAGCATTAGGGTCACGATAACGGGTCGGTTCATCGTCACGCTTTTTGCCAGCTAAACCAGCTAGACCTAATAGACCAATTAATCCTAGCCAACCCCAATCAAAACCATCGCGATTATCGTAAGTGGTCGTTCTTGGAGTAGTATTTACTCCGGGGTCAGTTGTCGTCTGAGCTTGTGCGGATAGAGTTAAGGGTAAAATTCCCATACTCAAGGTGAGAACGCCAGCACCAACAGCTGTAATGAAATTACTTTTCATAAGTTGTGACAATTCCTTATGCCATCCGAAGTTACTCACCACTGTATCGATTCCCAACCCTAACAAAATCAATCTGCGGCTATAAACTGGGCATTTTCATAACTCACGCTGTGGATATACAACATACTTTTTACCCCAATCCGTTTCTCACTCTGGTGTGGTAGTTCGGCGATACTGATGCTTAATAGTTTTTCATTGCCCGTTGAATGTCACGCTGGTCTTGGCGTCGTTTCAGGTCTTCTCGTTTATCGTGGAGCTTTTTACCTTTGCCAAGGGCTATACTCACTTTTACCCAGCCTCGTTTGAGATACATTTTCAAAGGGATTAAAGTTAAACCCTGCTGTTCTACTGTGCCAATTAGCTTGCGGAGTTCTTTGCGATGCAACAGCAGCTTGCGTGTACGCCGTGGTTCATGATTAAAATATTGTCCACTAGCGTTATAAGGCGAGATATGCACATTGATCAACCATGCTTCACCATTGCGAAGCAAAGCATAGCCATCTTGGAGATTGACTTTACCCGCACGAATCGACTTAACCTCGGTTCCTGTCAATTCAATTCCAGCTTCGTAAGTTTCCAGAATTTCATACAAATAACGGGCTTGACGATTGTCGCTAATAACTTTGTAACCTTCGTTCTTGTCGCTCATTGATAATTTTGTGTGCTTTAAATGTACCTAAAAAATTATTTGGATTGGCTTGTGAATTATGGGGTGGATCTTAGAACCGCTATAAATGCTGAACTGTATATCACTAATTTAGCTTTTCTAAGTTCATAATTAAGAGTTTTCCGGCAACTTTTAAGTTATCTGATACCGAGATTACCTGTGAGGTTCGATAGAACCAGTTGCTCAAGCACCAAGTCTGACTAAGCTTGATTTTGTGTAGTTTCACAAAGAATTGGTATGATACCAATAATCATTAGTGATTGGCGAAAGATTAATTACAAAGGATAAAAAACAAAAGATATTTATCCTTACTTAGCTTTTGGGAAATTATTGATTAATTTAATATTAATTTACACTATAATGAGTATTTACTCTGCCTTATTGATGAGTTGTTACAAATTACAAAGCTCTCTATGCCTCCCAAGCAGAGCGACTCAAAGGAGAGTTTAACTTCGTTAACCCTTCCTAAAGTTTTAAGATTTTCTTTATAAATCAACCCTGTAGGCAGTCATTAGCTGGTAATCCTGTCATAGGATGAAACATAAGAACACTATTTTTGCCTGTGTTCACTGATGAAGCGCGTAGAAGCAAATTTCTGGGTAAAAAAAATGCTAGGGGTGTATTGTCCATGCCCTTGACGATCCTTGTAGTAGATGATGATTTGGGCACTCGTCTGTCTGTTAGTGACTATCTTGAACTGTCTGGCTACTCTGTGATCACGGCTAATGACGGCCAAGAGGCTTTGGTCATGGTGGATGAGTATCATCCGGATTTGATTGTTACGGATATCGTGATGCCGCAGATGAATGGCTACGAACTAGTGCGCCGGGTGCGTCAACAACCAGTGTTTCGGTTATTGCCTGTAATTTTATTAACCGCCCGGACTAAAACCCAGGAAAGAATTTTGGGCTACCAATCAGGGTGTGATTTATATTTACCCAAGCCTTTTGAACTGGAAGAGTTAGCAGCAGCAATCCGCAATCTTTTGGAGCGATCGCAAATTATTCAATCGGAGTATAGATTTTCTCATAAAGAGAGTTTGGGCATTTCCGCCTCGACAAAAGCGGGGGATGCCCATAATTCTCTGTCCACTCAAATTCAGAAATCCCATCTGCACTCATCGCTGACTCATAGAGAACAGGAAGTTCTAGAGTTATTAACTCATGGTCTTTCTAATGCTGAAATGGGTCATCAGCTACACCTGAGTCCTCGAACAGTGGAAAAGTACGTTAGTAGTTTATTGAGAAAAACTTCAACCAGCAACCGAGCGGAATTAGTGCGTTTTGCAATGAAGCATGGTTTGGTGGAATAAAAAAGTTATGAGTGAGGAGTTAACAAGAAAAGAGGTAACTCTTAACTCCTAACTCCTCACTCATAACTTTAAATTATCGATTGTTGGCTATTAACGTATGTAAGCAGACCTTCACAAGCATCGATCAGTAAATCAATAACCCGATTAAATCCCTCTTGACCACCGTAATAGGGATCTGGAACTTCCTTCAGCGTATGTCGAGAGCAAAACTCGCATATCAAACGCACTTTATGCTGATACTGCTTAGTTTGATCAAGAGTGAGGATGTTCTCATAATTTTCTTGATCCATCGCTAAGATCAAATCAAAGTCTTGAAAGTCTAACTTTTGAAACTGGCGTGCTCGACCACGCAGCTTAATTCCCAACTTTGTAGCAGCCGCAGCACTCATGCGTCTGTCAGGTGGGCTACCAACGTGATAACTAGATGTACCAGCAGAGTCACAGAGGATGCGATCGCTCAGACCAGCCTGCTCAATTAGATGATGCATGATGTTTTCTGCCGATGGCGATCGGCAGATATTACCTAAGCAGACAAACAGCAACTTGTAAGCCATAGATATTTTTTGTCCTTTGTCAAGAGTCATTTGTCATTTGACCAATGACCAATGACTCTTGACTAAAATCCAGGAAGTTCCAGTCCACTGGTCAATTCTTCCATACGTTCGCGCATTGTTGCTGTGGACTTGTTGTAGGCTTCTTTCATTGCCACTGTCACGAGATCAGAAAGTACTTCTGCACCTTCCCCTAGAGCATCTGGAGAAATTTCTACTCGTTTGGGTTCTTGGTTACCACTGACAATTACCTTCACCAGACCACCGCCAGATTCTCCTAGAATCTCCATTTGCTCCAATTCTTCTTGGAGTCTCTTTGCGCCTTCTTGAACTTGCTGTGCTTTCTTAAAAGCTTCGGCTAGTTCCTTCATTTTTCCTAAGCCAAAGCCGAATCCCTGTCCTTTTCCTGTCATAATTATTTGTACGCTTGTGCGTTGAATAACAAATCAAATTCAATTATAGATGCGGTAAGTAATTTGCCTCTTTTTTTACCAATAATTAATGCATTCTTGAATACGGAATAGGGAATAAGGAGTAGGGAGTAGGGAATAAGGTATAAAGTTTCTTCCCCAATTCCCCATTTCCTCATTCCCTGAATTAAAAGTTTCAACAAGCACCTTGAAACTCTCCGAGCATTTTGACTTCTGGCTCTAAATTAATAGACCAACGTTCTTGTACTTGATGTTGGATGTGGCGAATGAGACAGAAGATATCACTAGCTTTTGCCCCACCACGGTTAACGATAAAATTAGCATGGAGTAGTGCTACTTGTGCTCCACCAATTTGGTAACCTTTCAGACCAGTTTGTTCAATTAACCAGCCAGCACTGTAAGGTTTGGGATTGCGGAATACACTGCCACAACTGGGGAAATTGTATGGTTGGGTGCTCAACCGATGCTTTTTGTGTTCTTTGGTGATTGCCACAACTTTTGCTGGGTCTGCACCTGGCGCAAGTTGTAAGGTGGCTTGGGTAACTATGCGATCGCCACCTTGCAATAATGAAGTTCGGTAACTATAACCTAACTGTTCAGGGGTAAGAGTTTCCAGTGTACCATCGGGTGAAAGTACCTGGGCGCTAACTAACATATCTGCAATACAGCTATTATGTGCCCCTGCATTCATCACCACGGCACCTCCGGCTGTTCCAGGGATACCAACAGCCCACTCCAATCCTTGCCACCCTAATTCTGCTGCTGCCCATGCCAAGCTAGGAATTGATTCTCCAGCAGCAACGGTTAATTGACCTGTATTTGGGTTAAAGTTGCTGAAGCGGAGATGACGAGTAGCAATCACCAAACCTGATATACCACCATCGCTCACTAGCAAGTTAGAACCTGCTCCCAGTGTTGTCACCTTTAAATCATGTTCTTTCGCGTATTTAAGACTTGCTTGCAGTGCTTCTAAGTTTCGGGGGGCAACGTACAAATCAGCTGCTCCCCCAACTCTATAGGAAGTGAACGCTGACAAGGAAGCCTGGGACTTAATTGCACAATCAGTACTAGGTAAGTAAATTACTTCACTCTCCACCGAATTAGTTGTTTGATGTTTCTTTGTATTCAAAGCAGAAACTGTGCAGACGTTTCCAGCTGCCTGGGAAATTGTCATCTTTACTTTGTATTGGTAAAATTTTTACATTTATTTACCGTTAATATACGGTAATAGAGTTAACCTAGGGAACCGTTGCTAAAAGGGCACTTTGCTCAGAAATAAAACTTCGCAAAGTTTCCACTTAAGATGTGGCTTTAGCAGGCTCACAAAGTGCCGTAATTATTTCAGGAATTACCTGATTCAAGTTCCCAGCCCCTAAAAACAGCGCCAAGTCTCCTGGGCGTAGTGTTTGCAGCAAGAACTCACACACTGAGGGTAAAGTTGGTTGATAAACTACCTGCGAATGCTGTTTAGCAATTTCCGCCGCCAGATCTTCACCACTAATTTGCCCTAAATTGGGTTCACCAGCACTGTAAATATCAGTCAGCACAACCAAATCAGCATGGGTAAACGACTCGGCAAATTCTTCTAAAAAGGTCAGTGTACGGCTATAGCGATGGGGTTGGAAGATGGCAACAACTCTTTGCCCTGGTCTTGCTTGTAAACGTGCTGCGGCGAGAGTAGCGCGAATCTCGCTGGGATGATGAGCATAGTCATCTATGAAGGTAATACCATCGACTTCACCCCGGAACTCAAAGCGGCGTCTTGCTCCTTCAAAGGTGGCGATACCTTTGGCAATTTCTCCAAATTCTAAGCCCAAGGCGCGACCAACAGCCACTGCTGCTAGAGCATTGCTGAGATTGTGTCGACTTAGCAGGCGCAACTTCAACACGCCCAAAGCTTTGCCTCTTTCCCAAACTAGAGCCGTAGTGCCATCAGCACGATAATCGATATTAGTAACGGTGTAGTCAGCGTCGGTATCTGAGTGTAAGCTGTAGCTGATTGTGGGTTTCAAGCGATCACGCACTGTAGCACAGTCAATGCTACCTATTAACGTTTTACAACCCTTAGCAAATGTCTGGAAGATATCAATGACTTCTTCTAATGTATCGTAATGGTCAGGATGATCGAGTTCAATATTGGTGATGATGCCAATCTCTGGAGCGTGTTTTACCAAGGAACCATCAGATTCATCTGCTTCGGCTACCAAATATTGGCTTTGTCCCAATCGAGCATTACCTTCCCAAGCATTGACTTCGCCACCTACTAAAATAGTTGGGTCTAGACCTGCTTCCAGAAGCATATAGCCAATCATGCTACTGGTTGTAGTTTTGCCGTGTGTTCCTGCCACTGCAATACTGTGATAATCGGCAATTAAAGCTGCTAGTACATCTGAACGATGTAGAATTGGGCAACCTAATTCCAGGGCTGCTTTGTATTCTAAATTATTCGTGTTAATTGCTGTTGAACAAATGACTTGAGGCAGTTTTGAGTTAGTAACAGTAGATAATTCTTCTTGTGAATTTAATACTACTGCATTCGCCAATACCTGAGGGCGAAAGAATTCAAGATTGCTTGCCTCTTGTCTACCAAAAATATGAGCACCGATAGATTCCAACTTGTGCGTAATGTGGTTAGGACGAAGATCCGAACCTGATACTGGAAATTGACGCTTGGCGAGAACGTATGCCAGAGCAGACATACCTATACCACCGATGCCAATGAAATGAAATGGTCTACCACTAAAATCTACAGAATTACTCATTTATTGCTCCTCTTACACCACACCACACCATAATCACAAATGACACGCGTATCATAACAGGAATTTGATTTTTACCGTAACTGCTCCTATATCATGTTCATGTTTAATGCCCAAAAGATGTTTCTGCTCTGGTTTTCCTTGTTCAGAATGATTTTACCTTGGTTAGAGGTTTTTGCTATTTCTGAACTGTTGTTAAGATTATTCTGAAAATTTTTGCAACATCGGGAAAGAAATTCTTGTAATGTCAAATACATATTTTTGGCTACCTTACTGGAATTGGCTACATAATACATTGTTTAGTGAAACTGATTTTAAATTGCATCAAGTATAGGCATGAATTGACTACAATAGTACATTGGTAATGAAACTATTTTTCAATTGCATAAAACCCACGCACAACTGGATGCAGCAACTAGCAATTTTTGGTGGCACATTTGATCCAATTCATTGGGGACACCTGCTTGTAGCCGAGACAGCAATGCAAGAAGTATCTCTTGAAAAGGTAATTTGGGTGCCATCCCTAAATCTTCCCCACAAAGAAGCAACTTTGTTTGAGCATCGTGTGGGAATGCTGCAATTAGCCATAAAAGATAACCCAGGGTTTACTGTCTCACTAGTGGAGGCAAATCGCTCTGGGACTTCCTATGGCATTAACACCCTGATAGACTTATCTGCTTCTTACCCAAATACTCACTGGTACTGGATTGTGGGCTTGGATACTTTCCAAACCCTACCCCGTTGGTACCGTGGACACGAACTAGCACAAATGTGTGATTGGTTAATCGCACCCCGACTGCTAGGTGGTGAGACTATAACTCAAAGCAAATTAATCTGCAAGCAAGTGGAGCAACAACTTAAGGAGCAGTCACATACCATTCACTGGCAACTCTTGAATATACCTTTAGTAGGAGTTTCGTCAAGTCTAATTCGCAAATTTTGCCGTGAAGGCAAGTCAATTCGTTATTTAGTCCCGGAATCGGTTAGATCATATATCACTAACAACAATCTCTACTCCCACAAATCTGAATAAATTATGTGTTTTTTTATTGATCTAACACTTTATGGTTAAAAGTGCCCCCCCCCTTTGCGATATGATTGGGGTCAACGATATCAACATATAAGCATAAATACAGAGGGCAAGACACTGTGATTAGAGTTGCAATCAACGGTTTCGGGCGGATTGGACGTAACTTTGCGCGTTGCTGGGTGGGTAGAGAGAACAGTCAAATCGATCTTGTCGCTATTAATGACACTTCAGACCCTAGAACCAATGCTCACCTGCTCAAGTATGACTCAATGCTAGGGAAGATCAAGGGTGCTGAGATTAGTGCCGATGATAACTCTATCATCGTTAACGGTAAGACCATTAAGTGCGTATCCGATCGCAACCCAGAAAACTTGCCCTGGAAAGATTGGGGAATTGACCTAATTATCGAAGCAACCGGGGTATTTACTAGCAAAGAAGGAGCGCTCAAGCATGTGAATGCTGGAGCCAAGAAAGTTCTGATTACCGCTCCTGGTAAAAACGAGGATGGCACTTTTGTGGTTGGTGTGAATCATCACGACTATGACCACAACAAACACCACATTATCAGTAATGCTAGCTGTACTACCAACTGCTTGGCACCAATCGCCAAGGTGTTGAACGATAAGTTCGGCATCATTAAAGGTACGATGACTACCACCCACAGTTATACAGGTGACCAGCGTTTGCTAGACGCTTCTCACCGGGATTTGCGGCGGGCGAGGGCAGCAGCGATAAACATTGTACCCACCTCTACTGGTGCAGCAAAAGCAGTGGCACTGGTTATCCCAGACCTCAGAGGCAAGCTAAATGGCGTTGCCTTACGCGTACCAACCCCGAACGTCTCAATGGTAGATTTCGTAGTTCAGGTTGAGAAGCGTACTATTACTGAAGAAGTTAACCAAGCTCTCAAAGATGCTGCCGAAGGCCCACTTAAAGGCATTTTGGACTATAGCGAACTAGAACTGGTATCTTCCGATTATCAAGGCAGTGATGCTTCTTCGATTGTTGATTCCAGCTTGACTTTGGTTATGGGTAATGACCTAGTGAAAGTTATGGCGTGGTATGACAATGAGTGGGGTTACAGCCAACGAGTCTTGGATTTAGCAGAATTAGTAGCTGCAAAGTGGGTTTAATTAAAAAGTTAGGAGTGAGGAGTGAAGAATTAGGAATAAGGAGTCAAGAGTGAGGAATTAAAACTCATAACTCCTAACTCCTAACTTCTAACTTCTAACTCCTAACTCTTGAAGTGTTGAAATCCCTGGCTAAGACTTAGAACTTGGTCAGGGAATTTTTTTTGTTCGTCGTGCAATAGTACTGTTGATCCGGGTGTAATTTTGCCTACGATCGCAGCACCTTGACCAAGATGTTGTACTAAGGCTAACGCTGACTCTTGTGGCAAGCACAACACTAATTCAAAGTCTTCGCCACCATACAGAGCATATTCCAATGCTTGCTCTTGTGTGAGCCAATTGTCAAAAGCTGCTGGCAAGGAAATTTGTCTGCGTTCTAGGACAGCGCCAACACAACTGGCGCGGCAAATTTGGATAATCGCATCTGCCAAACCATCGCTGCTATCCATACCAGCAACGGGGAATTGGGAGTTAGGAGTTAAGATTTTCAAGAGGATTGGCAAGACATCTAATCGTGGTTGTGGGCGCTGGTGTGTGCGGATTAGAGCCGTCTTTTCTTGATCTTTGAGGCTTTGTTGTAATTCGGGATGCAAGAGCAGTTCTAAGCCAGCATGGGAGGCTCCATGAACGCCTGTAACGACGATTGCATCTCCCACTATAGCAGCAGAACGCCGGATAATTTGACTAGGGTTAACTTGACCAAAAGCAGTAATTGCCAGAGTAGTCACAGGCGATCGCACAACATCACCCCCGACAATTGAGGTATTGTATTTTTGCAGGCATTCTGTCATTCCTTGGTACAATCGCTCAACCCAACTTACTCTAACTTCACCGGGGAGTCCTAACCCAACGGTAATTCCCAATGGGGAAGCGCCCATTGCTGCTAAATCTGATAAATTGGCAGCAGCAGCTCGCCAACCAGCATCTTCTGGGGAAGTGGTGACATTGCTAAAATGTACGCCGTCAATCAGCACATCTGTAGTCACCACCAAAGATTGCTTTGGTGCTGTCACAATTACAGCTGCATCATCGCCGATAATTTCTGGAGGACAAAAGCGCTGCAATCTTTCTAAAATACCTTGTTCACCAATGTCTTTTACTTGTTGAGAAGATAACTCACTGTTCACAATCGGTTTTCCGTGTTGCAAAATTACTAAGAAAACTGATGATTTACTTTACTGTTTAAGATAAGGGTATCGTTTAGGAGACAGTTGGGATGGTCAGTACACCAGTAACCAGCATCACCTTTGAAGAGTACTTAACCTATGATGATGGCAATGATTTCAATTATGAATTGGTGGATGGCAAGCTGGAGCTAATGAACCCGCCTACTATTGAACATTTCTTGATTGCCAAATTTCTTGAGCAATTACTAGATGCAGAAATCAAACGTTGTAGCTCACCTTTGCTGAGTTTTCGGGAAAGTGGGGTGAGGACTGGTAGAAATAAATCTAGGTTGGTTGAGTCGATGGGGAGTATTATCTCCCGCACCTCTCAGTTAAATCTGGGCGTGCGACTTTCACCGCACCCAGCTTCCGATGTTCTCAGCTTGCGCTTTTGCTCATGTGTTTGTAATCGTGGCAACTCTCATGAATTGCTTCAAGATTATTTCTCTTCCAGTTGGTGTGATTTTCATCGATGTGATGCAGGTGTACCTTTTCTTCATCAATGAACTTTAAGCCGCAGGAAGCACATCTATGGTTTTGCTTTTTAAGAGCAATAGAAGTTCCGCCGTCATAGAGCTTGCTGTTACGTTCGCTCCAGTAGGCTATATCTCCGTCATAGGGGGATTTTATTCCTTTAACCATGACGTGTTTGTTTTCGGAGAAAGGAATCGCCGGGAACGCTTTATCTAGTAATGTTTTGCTAGAATAGCGTGTTTGCTTGGTTTCCTTGTTGAATACCGTGTAAGCTCTTTTTTCAATGTGGTATAACGAGTTTCTAGACCCGTCCATCTTGCAGAACTTATGGTAATTTCTCCACCCTCTAACTACCGGGGCTAATTTCTCAGCCTTCGTGGTAGCACCATAATTCGAGTTGTTGACGATGTGTTTTACTTTCTTACGGAATGCTTTGAAGTTGTCCACCGAGGGAGTGCTTCTAAACTTTCCGTTTTTCTGGACTTTGAAGTGCCATCCGAGGAAATCAAACCCATCTGTCGCGGCGGTAACTTTGGTTTTCTTTTGGCTTACATTCATTCCGCGTTTGCGGAGGAACTCGCTGATTCTTTCAAGTATCTCTGTCGCATCATCTTCGGGTCGGAGTATAATAACCATATCGTCCGCGTATCGGACTGATGGTTCTCTGATATCCTTGGCTGAGGTTTTATCAGTGATTCTGTATCCCTGATTCGCATGATGCCTGTGTATACTCTCAATCCCGTTGAGTGCGATGTTGGCAAGCAAAGGACTGACCACTCCCCCTTGTGGGGTTCCTTGTTCAGGGAATTCTGGATTTACTCCTGCCTTGAGGCATCGGAAGATACCGAGTTTTAAGCCTTTGGGGGCGATGAGTTCGTCCATTATTGCTGAGTGGTTAATCCTATCGAAGCACTTTTCGATGTCGAGTTCGATAACTCGTTTTTCTATTCCATTGACTAAGGAGCGAAGGTTGTTAAAGATGTACGTTTGTGCATCATGAGCAGAGCGCCCAGTTCTGAACCCGTAACTCCTGGCGTGGAAAGTTGCTTCGTGTGCTGGTTCTAGTGCATATTTTGCGAGGCATTGCCAAGCTCTATCCGAGATGGTAGGTATCTTGAGTATTCTGGTAGTTCCGTCCTTTTTAGGGATGGGAATTTCCCGTAGTCCCTGATGCTTCCAATTCCCGCTATTCATCTTTAGTAGTTCTTCAAGGTTGAAGCGTTCTTCAAATGAGAGGGATTTCTTACCATCAATACCAGCCGTCTTTTTACCAGCATTTAGCTGAGATACAAGTCTAATTGCAAGAAATCGAGCCGAGGTGGATTTTAGAATGAGCTTCTGGAGTGACCTAGCTTTCCGCTTGTCTCCAACTTGAACAGCTTTGAATACGCGCTTTTGAAGGCGGAAAAGGTTACGGCGGAATTTCTTCCACGGTAAAGCTCTCCAAGATTCACTAGTATTTTTACTGTGTCTAATCATTTTCTCTTCTAGAGTTTGTATTTTCTGAACACCTCAGACCAATTACGGTCTGTCCTACCCGAATTGTGGGGATTCCTCCGCTCGTCTGGGCTACTTGGGGAACGAAAACCCCTAGACCCACAACTCGTTTTTATTCGTTCCCTCGGAGAGATTGATAATTCCGTTAGGTGTAGCCAATTCGACTACTGGATTCCCTGGACTCTTGCCGTTATCTCATTCATAATTCGGCGGGAATAAGCTCCATTTAGGTCAGGGATTTTGCGTTGCGCCCTGCCCCACGATAAGTCGCTTTTCTAGGCTCTGTTTCACCATAGGAACTCCCTGTTAGCGCCAGTGTCAACCCGCAACGGTCGTCTGATTGCGCCCTGTTCCCAGCTTCACTCTACAAGAACCGAGCTTGTTCGGTGTGGGCAGGTAAGGAGTCAATTCTGAGTCTGAATGGCAAGGCTTACACTTGCATCAATCCGAGAGTTCAGCCTTTAATGACAGTAATCTGCTGTCGGGCTGGCTTAGTTATGTATGGACTGGATACCAAGATTCACTAAGCAACGAATCGCACAAAAGACTTGTGTGTAGTTACAGTGGAACAAGCCAGAGAATTGTTAAATGCCTCAGCAGTATTTGAGTCACCTCCGTTACTAATTGTGGAGGTAGTCAGTCTAGAGTCGGTGAAACGGGACTATCGGTATAAGCGATCTGAATATGCGGCGTTAGAGGTTCCTGAATATTGGGTTGTAGACCCACTTGAAACGAAAATTTCGATTTTATTGTTGGAAGATGGATTTTACGAAGAAACAGTTTTTACAGATAGCCAGCAAATTGTGTCACGGACTTTTCCAGAATTAGCGGTTGCAGTTGATCAGATATTCACCGCCGGAAATCTGAATCAGGGGAGACGCGATTAATCGCGTCTGTACAGGAGTTAGGAGTTATTAATTAATCTCCCTCATCTCCCCCTGCTCTCTTCTTATGCTGCTTGCGGCTCAACCAGATTTTCTATTCCCTTAACCACTTTTGCCGATTCAATTTTGTCACCCGCCTTCAGTTTATCTAAAACTTCTCTGCCTTCGGTGAGATAGCCAAAAACGGCATAACGACCATCTAATAGGTTACGTCCGGCGGGGGTGAGTTCTGGTTCAAAGAGGAAGAAGAAGAATTGCGATGAACCTCCATTCACTTCACTTTCGGGACGAGCCATCACCACTGCTCCAAAAGCAGAGAAAGGCAAAACTGGCATATCGATGTAACGACCAGCTTCTTCTAGTGTAATGCCGTATGTAGGTGCTTTATCACCCTGAACTAAGACTTCTAAAGGAATAGCGCGATATTTACCCGTTTTTGGATCAATAAAACCCACGTCTTTGCCGACAGGATCTCCAGTTTGCAGAAAGTAAGATTCTTCAGAACGGGTAAATTCTAAGCCATTATAAAAACCCCGCTGCACCAAATCTACAAAATTACCAGCAGTGACAGGGGCACTATAACCATCTACTACGAGGGTCAAATCGCCTTTGTTGGTTTTGATTTCTACGGTGGCACGACCTTTAAGTTGTGGCAGGTTGCTGTACTCAGTAGGCACTTCAAAAGGAAATTCTTTCACCATTGACTCTTCTAACTGAGTTACGAGATTCAGAAGTTTGCCTCTCTCTTGCAGAATTTGTTCTTTATCTTTGCTGTTTGCCAATTCTTCCAATTTACCCACCCCAGATTTCAACTCGTTAATCCAAGCTTCGGCTTGGGGTTGGCGTTCTGCGGGAACGCTTGTTAAGATTTGGGAAGGTTTATCGAGAATGCGGGATGCTTTGCTGATGTCTTTGGAAATAGCACCCCAGCGCCGATTTGCCCGAAGTTGGGCAGAGATGTCCTCTAAACTGGCTTGTAGTTGCCGCACAGGTTTGTTATCTATCGGGAGTGCATACCGCAACAAAGCTTTGCCATCGGTAATTGCATTGCCGGCTGGCAGTGCGGCGCTACTGGAGGGAGTCCACCCAGCTGTAGTTATGCCTAAAAATATTGTTACCAGCAGTATTGCCATTAGGCTGTTCTTCAGCCAGGATTTTAATAAGTTAAGCATGGGATAACTCAAATGCAGCATTAAATTGTTGACTGGACGTAACCCATAAATAATCTTCCCACGTTAGGTGATGAGTGGAGCAGAGGTCTAGTCCAGGGGAACAAATGACAAATGACAAATGACAACTAACTAATGACAAATGCCCAATGACGACCCTAGAAGGGTACAATAAATGCCGATTGTCTTCCAAAATTTGAAAGTTTCATGATCTCCAGTAACGACTTTCGACCCGGTGTTTCCATTGTATTAGATGGGTCTGTATGGCGAGTGCTCGAATTCTTGCACGTCAAGCCAGGCAAAGGTTCCGCCTTTGTACGAACTAAGTTAAAAAATGTCCAGAGTGGGAGCGTGATGGAAAAAACGTTCCGAGCAGGGGAAACAGTGCCGCAAGCCACGCTAGAAAAAAGCACGATGCAGCATACCTATAAAGAGGGCGATGAGTTCGTCTTTATGGATATGGAAACCTACGAAGAAGGCAGATTGACCCGTGCACAAATTGGCGATCGCGTCAAGTACCTCAAGGAAGGTATGGAAGCTGAAGTTATTAAGTGGGGCGACCAGGTGCTGGGAGTAGAATTGCCTAAGTCTGTGGTTCTGGAAATTGTACAAACAGATCCAGGTTTAAAAGGTGACACTGCCACAGGTGGCTCAAAACCAGCAACTCTGGAAACTGGTGCAATTGTGATGGTTCCTTTGTTTATTTCCCAAGGAGAACGCATCAAAGTTGATACTCAGGAAGATAAGTATATCAGCAGGGAATAACTTTCATCTCTATTGAGATGCAAGTCCCCATTGAAATCCCTATATAGGGATTAAATCCCTGCCACACTTAAGATGCTAATTTACAGATAGGTCGAGGTAATAAAAACTGTGCCATTGGACTTTAATGAAATTCGCCAACTACTGGCAACTATCGCACAAACAGATATTGCAGAAGTCACGCTCAAAAGCGATGATTTTGAACTAACAGTCCGTAAGGCTGTGAGCGTCAGCAATCAGATGTTGTCGGTAGGTCAAGCGACCTTCGGCGGTGTGGTAGGTTCGGGCTTGACATCGGGTTCATCTGGGGGAAACCAGGTGAACGCGAGTCAGGTAACGGAGGTATCCACATCTCGGGTGTTTGAGAATACTGGAACTAGCACACAATTACAGTTGTCAGTAAATGCCCCCTTAACTATTGACCAGAGATTATTAGAAGTGCCTTCCCCAATGGTGGGAACGTTTTATCGCGCTCCTGCACCGGGGGAAGCGGCATTTGTGGAAGTGGGCGATCGCGTCCGCAAGGGTCAAACAGTCTGTATTATTGAGGCCATGAAGCTGATGAATGAAATCGAAGCCGAAGTCTCTGGACAGGTGATGGAAATTCTCCTCCAAAATGGTGACCCAGTAGAATATGGTCAACCTTTGATGCGAATTAACCCTGATTAAGTATTAATCTATATATCAAATGAGTCATCCCAAATGAGTCATCGTTAAAATTTTCAGTCCTTGTGGGTCAATCCTGATGAAACAAACGTTGCCTTTACCACCAGAAGTGGTGCAACAAGTAGCTGAATACTTCAGCCTGTTAAGTGAGCCAATGCGCCTGCGGCTGCTCCACTTATTACGGGATGAAGAAAAATGCGTGCAAGAGTTGGTAGAGGCAACACAGACTTCTCAGGCAAATGTATCGAAACACCTGAAGGTAATGTGGCAAGCGGGTATTCTTAGCCGCCGCAGTGAAGGAACTTGCGCCTATTACCGGGTGGAAGATCAAATGATTTTTGATTTATGTAATCGGGTTTGCGATCGCCTCGCCACAAGGTTAGAAGAACAAGCCCGTAATTTTCGTGTTTTAAATAGCAAACGGTAATTCTAAGAGAGTTATGAGTTATGAGTTATGAGTTATGAGTTATGAGTTAAAACTCCTCACTCCTAACTTGTAACTCCTAACTTTTTTAAAGCGGATAGTTTTTCTGAAAGCTTTCACGAGTTAGCGGTTGTTGTAACTCTACACCTTCACCGCCTAAAACATCTAACGGTTTGCCGTTCACATCAATGTACACTTTGGCTTTGGGATTTAAAGTTGTCGCAGTATAAACAACTTGTCCCACACGACCCATCATTGAGGTGCTACCACCACCGCTGGTAAAATCTTCGGATAAATTAACGTGAACCTCATCATTTTCCGCCTTCAGCCCCAACAGCTTTGTTCCTTTGGGGATGGTTGTTGAATCTGTTCCTTCTGTTGGGCCTGCTAACAAACTTTGAAAAGCTGATTCTAAAGGCTGATTGGGTCTTATAGAAGCTACTTTCAGAGGCTGGGGAACCAAAACAACACTTTTATCTTTTGGTCTTAGCCAATAAACGTTAGGGGTTTGCTCATTACTTGGCTGCCTAGTTGATGGCTGTGCTGGTTGAGCGATTCGCCCAGAGGGGTTTGACGGTGTGGGAGTATTGCTGGATTGTGAAGTAAACCAAGCTACGCCACCACCCACCGCTACAACCGCCGCTGAGACGGCTGCAATTACGCCTGAAGAAATACGATTAGATCCTTGTTGGTCTTTCATGTTCAAAACCTTCCTAACTGAGGGCTGATATGGTAGTTATGTGAGGAGCAGCCTGGTTAAAGACGATACTTATAGGTGGAGAGTTTCCCACAACCTAGAGGAGACTTTATGTCTCAAAGGCGATTATTTTTTAATTTTGCAAGTCCTTGATTCAATTTTAGAATTTTTACTTCTAATCCGTCACCTGCCAAATTATGTAAGTTTTGGGGAGTGGGGAGATGAGGGGGATGAGGAATCTGACTTTTCAGGGTATCTGGAAAACCTCTCTCAAAATCTCTCTCCTTCTAGGAGAGAGACTTTGAATTTTCCCCTTCTGTTGTGAGAAGCAGGTTTAGGGGGTTAGGTTTTTTGTGGATCTTTCCAAATGACGTGAAAAGTTAGGTTGGGAATGGAAAATTTTCTACTATCTACTTCCTTCTATTGCTTCAGTAATCCACTGTTTGAGTGTAGTTGTAACTTCATCAATGACAATTTCTTGAGATTTACGGGTAGCTCTTTCTACAACTTCGACTTTTCCATTAGCGATCGCACGCCCGGTTACAATCCTATAGGGGATGCCAATTAAGTCAGCATCTTTAAATTTCACTCCAGCCCGTTCATCGCGGTCATCGAGTAGGGTTTCAATTCCCGCTTGATTGAGTTCTGTGTAAAGTTTTTGGGCGATTTCGATTTGTTGAGCATCCTTAATGTTGGGAATCGTGACGATCGCGTGATAAGGTGCGATCGCAACTGGCCAAATAATCCCATCTTTATCGTAAGATTGCTCTACGGCAGCTTGCGCTAATCGTGATACACCTACGCCAAAACAACCCATAAATAGCGGTTTTTCTTCACCCTGTTCATTGGTATAAGTTGCACCCATCGCTTGGGAATATTTAGTGCCTAATTGGAAGATGTGACCTGCTTCAATTCCACGGGCACTTGCAAGAGTTTGTTCTGGATTATGGATGGCGCGATCGCCTGATCTTGACTTACGAATATCTACTACTCGCTCTGGTAACTTAAATTGCTCACCCCAATTGGCACCAACTACGTGATAGCCAGCTTCATTCGCCCCTGTAACAAAGTTTTTTAAATCAACAGCTGTTTGATCCACTAAGCGCAAAAACCTGGGATGAATCTGTTTGTTGGCGGTAATATACTCATCTGCGATATCTGGCGCAATGTAGCCTAAAGGTAGAGATTTAGCTGTCCATGCTTGCTGTGCTTCTACGTTTGGTACATTCAAACTAATAATAGTTTTAGCACCATATTCAGAAGCTAATTTGGTCAATTCATTTTGCAATTTGACTTCATTAACTTCCTGATCGCCTCGGATGCTCACCAGAACTAATACCGTTATACCATTATCATAAACGGTTTGATAAAGGACGTTTTTCACCAATTGAGTGGGAGAACAGTTGAGGAGTTGACACACCTTTTCAATCGTTTCTGTTCCAGGTGTATCGCGTTTCTCGTAGGTTGTAAACCGTGAGGTTTCGGCGTCAATTGGTAAAGAAACAGCCTTTTCTACGTTAGCGGCGTATTTACCATCCTCAGTGTAGAGAACTTCGTCTTCGCCAGCTTCCGCTAAAATCATAAATTCTGTGGAACCAGAACCACCAATTGCACCAGAATCGGCTTCCACTGCGCGAAAAGCTAAACCAGAACGCCGCAGGATATTGCTGTAGGCTTTATACATATCCTGGTAAGTTTCTTTGAGGCTGGCTTCATCGGTATGGAAAGAGTAGCCATCCTTCATGATAAATTCCCGTCCGCGCATCAAACCAAAGCGGGGACGAATTTCATCGCGGAATTTGGTTTGAATTTGGTAGAGATGTAGTGGTAGTTGGCGATACGAGCGAATCATATCACGAGCGATCGCTGTGATTACTTCTTCATGAGTTGGGCCTAATCCTAATTGTTGCTCACGGCGGTCAATTAGGGAAAACATGATCCCCTCGGCTTTGGTGTAAGTATCCCAGCGTCCCGATTCCTTCCATAAATCGGCTGGTTGTAATTGTGGCAAAAGACATTCTTGTGCGCCTGTAGCGTTCATTTCTTCCCGCACAATCTGGGAAACTTTTTGCAATACCCGCCACATCAGCGGGAGATAAGCATAGATCCCACTACCGATGCGACGAATGTAACCTGCACGGAGTAATAATTTATGACTGGGAATCTCAGCATCAGCTGGATCGTCCCGGAGTGTAACGAATAACATTTGTGAAAGTCGCATCGTTTATAGCCTTTCCAGAATCACTAATTTCTATGTCAACTAAAGTATGAAGTATTAAGGATGAAGTACAAAGTACACAGCGTTATTTCTTTTTCATTTTTACTTATAGCCTTCCGCCTTTTTTGATCGCAACTTTAGGAGAAAACTACCTTGGCAGATGTAATTTATCAAGCACAGGCACCCTTAGAATTTATTCCTCCGGCGTTTAACCCCTTATTTCTACGATTCGTCCATCTGTTGCTACCCAGTTGGATAAACTGGCAAACAGCTATTACCCAAATTGAAGCAGACAACGTAGAGGTTCTGGTGGATCTCTATCGCCAGTTTCAGGAGGGTAAGATCCGTTTTATGCTGGCATTTCGCCATCCGAAAACAGACGATCCATATTGTTTGACCTACTTGCTGTCTCAACTCGTGCCAAAGGTAGCGCGATCGCAAGGCACAGCACTACAACATCCCATTCACGCTCATTTTATCTACGATCGCGGCATTCCTCTATGGGCAGGTTCCCACGTTGGCTGGATTGCTTCTCATTTAGGTGGTACTCCGATTCAGCGCGGTAAGGCTGACTGGACGGGGTTGCGTTCGGCGCGTGACTTGTTCGCCAATGGGAAATTCCCAATGGCGGCTGCGCCAGAGGGTGCAACCAATGGTTTATCGGAGAATATTAGCCCCTTAGAACCCGGTATCGCCCAATTAGGCTTTTGGTGTGCTGAAGATTTGCACAAAGCTGAACGCCCCGAACAGGTTCTAATTGTACCAGTTGGGATTAAATATAGTTACGTTGATGCTCCTTGGGGTGCGATCGCAAATCTTTTAAGTGAATTGGAAGCGGCTAGTGGTTTACCTGTGAATTCATCAGAACATGCTTCTATAGAGTCGCTTTATCCCCGGTTGTTAACCTTGGCAGAACATTTACTTTCGCTGATGGAAAAATTTTACACGCGATTTTATCATCTAAAGCTGGCAGATCCCAAAACAGCAGTAGGAGGAATTGAAGATAGAAATGAAGCGTTAGCAGTTCGTTTACAAGCTTTGTTAAATGCTGCACTACAAATATCAGAACAGTATTTTAATTTGCAGTCAAAAGGTAGTTTAAGTGACCGTTGCCGGCGAGTAGAACAAGCAGGTTGGAATTATATATTTAGAGAAGAATTTAAGGATGTAAAAGGGGTATCTGCTGTTGAAAGAGCTTTAGGCGATCGCGTTGCCGAAGAAGCGAATGCGCGGATGTGGCACATGCGTTTAGTAGAAAGTTTTGTGGCTGTTTCTGGTAATTATATTCGTGAAAATCCAACGGTAGAAAGGTTTGCTGAGACAACTTTAATTTTATGGCAAATGATTGCTAAAATCAAAGGTAATAAAACTGTGCAGCGTCCGCAATTGGGTAAGCAAAAAGTTAAAATTACTGTGGGTGAACCCATATCTATTTCTGAGCATTACCCAACGTATAAGGAAAATCGTTTGGGTGCTAGACAAGCTGTTGCTGATGTGACAAATGATTTGCAACACGCATTGGAAGGATTGATTTAAATTGGTGTCCAGCGTAGACGCACAGTGACTTGTGATTAGACATAGCCTTTTATACATTAACTGGAAACACCTTAGATAAATCCAGAACTAAATCAGAAAAATATGGCAAATTAACTGACTCATTAGGCAGAAAAATTAACTTACGACGATAACCAAATTTACCTTGCAAATCTTTATAAGGTTCACTGTAAGATTCTAAATAGTTATCTAGTAAATTAAATATCCAATAGTTGGGAATACCAGCTTCTGCATAAACAGATAATTTTACATCTTGGTCATATTTCAAAGTGGAATTAGAAATTTCAATTACCAACAATACATCAGAGGGGTTAGGATGAGCTTCTAAATAGTCATCAGGACGATTTCGCACAATGACTAGATCGGGTTCTGGTTCGCTGTCATCAGGTATAATAATTGGTTCTTGTCCTCGAAGAACCGCCTCTTCTAGAACCAGCTTGAACAACTCCCGATATAAGCGGGTGCTGCAAACAGAGTGTGATGTACCTTTTGCTGCCATCTGGATTATTTCACCCTTAATTAGCTCAACTCGGTCATTCTCTTCAAAGAAGCCGAGTTCAGCTAGACGGTGATATTCAGCTATAGTAAAGCGTTTAGCAGTGGTAAGGCTCATAACAACTACGAGAATGCAGATTTATTTTTATCTTAATATAGCTGTAGCGGATTAAAGTTGTGTGACAGAGGATGATGAGGTGTCTAGGTCTTCTTTATCAGCTTCTATACTTACACCCTTCCAAGGAAAATCAAAATATTCTTCTTGAACCGTTTTTAATTCCTTTATTGACTCTTGGAAAAATAATTTAATAGCAGATAACTGGTCTTTTTCAGATAAAAACTCTTGTAGGCTTTTTTGATAAAAAATAGCTGACCATGCTGGCAAAATTGTTAAATTAATAGGAGTCCATATATTAGGCTTATCGTTAATTACTTTCTGCATTGATTCAATAATTTTTGGGCGTTGTGCAAACTTATGAGAAACCTGCAAAAATATACCTAAATATGGATAATCAGTTAAATTACTTGGATTTAACCCGAAGTATCCAACACCACAACAGAAGTCCCATTTTAAAGGACAAAGGTGAGTGTAGATAATATATCTCTCGTCCCATTTCCATTGAGTCCTACTTGCTGCGCCGTTGATAACACCTCCAAAAGCTACCTTGAATTCTTGCTGTACTTCATCATTGAGGGTTGATTCCATGAGATTGAGAGTTTTGTTAAAATTCACCATTGTCAATAAGTCAACCGATGAAAATTGATTTATGTGAGACATTCCATTTTTCCTCATGAAAATTAATATTTCTTGGACTAAGATATCAGTTGGGTGTTGTTGTAAACGGGCATAGAATTGATGCCACCTCAATTGATAAAAACTTATTTTTGGCTCTAAATTAAATGCTGGAGTTTTGATTTCTTCTTTTGGGTCATAATCACGGGTAATGTAAATTAAAATTCGATGTCTTACATTTGGTAAATTACTCAAAATCTCAGCATATTTTTTTAAAGCATTATTTCCATCCTTCGCGCCAATTTTTGATTCAATAAATATTACATCTGTATTTAAACCAGTTGAGAGTTCAACCACAATATCAAGTCTGCTATCCTCTGTATGGCTTTCAAGTCCTTTGTGTTCTTGTTGGGTTGAAATCTTGACGCTGGAATAATTATCATCACTAATGATTGAGTGATGTTTTAGCCAATCAACTAAAATATCATTATTCAGGGATAAAAAATAAGCAACAATTTCAGTAAAAAAATCTTCAAGCGGCTTACTTCCTGAATGTAGGTTGAGTAAATTGCTAAACAAAGACATTGATTTTTAGCTATTTAAGATATTTATGGAAAATGTATACGCAATAACTAGCGTTTTAGTCTAGCTTGAACAAGGCTACTGGAAAATTTTATACGTTCTGTTTGTATTCGGTATTACTAGCAGTGCAGCAGTTATAACTTAGCCGATCGCAGTTTGCCAAGGGTGCTACACAGACGATACTTACAACAAATAGGGGTAAAATTTTACCCCTCCAAGATTGCGTATTATTTTAAGAATAACTAGAGAAGATTATTACTCTGTTAAGTGACTTTCTAGCAAAGTTGCGATCGCATCAGGATGAATATTCTTGTATTTCTTTTTACCAAGGTGTAAAACACAGTTGGGAGCGCTGCCACAGCATTTTTGGCAACTCGTATGTTCAATGGTAACTTTGTCTAACAAACCGCGATCGCACAAAGTTTTTTCTAATTCTGATAATAACCCTTTACCACCACGTTTCAGGCAACCGCCCTTTTGACATACCATAATCCTCGCTTTGCTTTGAGGTGGTAACTCTTGCTTTGGACACCCATCGATTGGTGTCACCCGATAGGCTTTAATTTTTATTTTACTTGTGCGCGAATCTATCTTACTATGGCCACAAACGCGAATTTGCTGGCCAGGAATTAAAGATGAACTTAGTAATCGGCGCAACTCTTTAGGCAGTTTAATTTCCACATTTCCAGATGGAACTGCCAATTGCATATATTTATATTTTCCTGGTTCACCACCAACAAAACCTAGTAACTGTCCCTCAAGATTCAATTCTGATAACGTCAAATACTTGTCACCCATGATTGATAAAAAGTTATTGGGGATTGGGGATTGGGGGAGAGGGGAGAGGTGACAGGTAACAGGTTATAGGGAATAATCTGTACCCTGTAACCTATAACCTATTCCCTTCTTTACTCCCCATTTTTTAAGCGAGGCGTTTAGCTTCTACTGTTTGGGGTAAATTTGCTGTGTCTGGCAAATCACGAAATTCCAATTCCCAACCATTTGCTAGGGTAAGAATCTTGCCATCATTTCCATCGGTTTGTTTGACTACTTCTTCTTCAAGGTCTTTTTTAGCAACGTAAACTACTAAAGTACCGGCATCATTCATGCGTAGCATTACTTTCATGAGATTCCTCAACAGATTCTAGTTCTTTTTTCTTACAGCCGACGACGAATCCTGTTTCCAAGAAATGCACAGCATAGATATAGGAAGTCTGCAAATATGTTCCTATACTGGCTATGTAGCCGATATCTCCTTTGTTCACTAAAACTTGCCCGACTTCTTTACCAGGAAAGGTACCATCGTTTTTGAGCAGTTTCCGAACTCTGACTTTTTCACCAATTTCAAAAGCAGGTGGCAAGTTTAGTTCTAATTCATCGCGTTGCATGAGAGTACCTCTGTTCTCTGACCAAATTCAATAGTTCTTCTGTCGTCAGGCTGCGTTTTTTCTGTACCGATTGATGGCGCACTGCGTCTAAAACAGATTGGGTTTCTTGGGAGTTCAAGAAAATTCCATGCTGCTCTAGCAAGTTTGAAACCAAATGCCGTCCAGAATGTTTACCTAATACTAAACGCCGTTCCCAACCCACCTCTTCGGGAGCAAATGGTTCATAGGTAATAGGGTTTTGCAATACCCCGTGAGCATGGATGCCAGATTCGTGAGCAAAGGTATTTTCGCCAACGATCGCTTTCCAAGGTGGTACGCTAGCTCCTGATGCGGCTGCAACTAGTTGAGACAGTTCCAGCAAACTGGGAGTGTCGATGCCTAAATCAACGCCATAGATGCGTTTAATCGCCATCACAACTTCTTCTAAAGCTGCATTTCCCGCCCTTTCACCTAATCCGTTGACTGTGGTATTCACTGATAAGGCTCCAGCTTTGATACCCGCAAGAGCGTTGGCAGTTGCCAGACCAAAATCATTGTGGGTGTGGATTTCTAGGGGAATCATCAAAGCTGAAACCAGCCGTTTAACCTTGGTGTAGGTGGTGAAAGGGTCGAGAACTCCTACGGTGTCGCAGAAGCGGAACCGGGATGCACCCCATTCTTGGGCATAAAGCGCTACATCTAAAAGGAAGTTTTCATCAGCCCTGGAAGAATCTTCTCCGCCGACTGCTACCCAAAGACCTTGATCGACGGCGAAGCTGATACAGTCTTTGAGCTTTTGTAAACTTACTCGCCATTGACCGTGGAATTTGGCGGCGATTTGGATACCAGAAACCGGAATGGCAATATGCACCCGGTTCAGACCGCAAGCGATAGAAGCCTTAATATCTGAGATGACAGCACGGTTCCAGCCCAGGAGTTTTGCTTGTAAACCCAAGTCAGAAATTGCTGCGATCGCACGGGTTTCTTCGTCACCCATTGCCGGTATACCGACTTCTAATTCTGGGATACCAATAGCATCGAGAAACTTAGCGATCGCTACTTTTTCTTCTAGGTTAAAAGCAACACCTGCTGCTTGTTCGCCATCACGTAATGTAGTGTCATTAATTATGATTTGATTCATTGCAAATATCCCTCTCTTGGAAGTATTCTTAATATCCTTTCTCTCTACAATTCCCCGCGATGGTAAATGCTAAAAATATCACAATTCATAATGTAGGATACATGATCCTTAATTATTGACCTATTAGCAGCATCACATCTGTATGGCAGGGAACTAAAACCATGTATAATTTACTAATCGTTTTTACCGATGTCAGGTGAAATTTGTTCGAGTAGCAATGAACTAATATAACTATTAGCGAACCCTGAACAAAGTAAAACACAGAATCCAGCAATTAATGATGTAATCATCTTAGTAACCTCAAATTTTCTAGAGCATTGGTGTGTAATTTAGGCAGGTAATGGTACTTAAAGTTAAAGGGTTCAAATTAGCTAACTTTGTTCTGCTAGCCAATCAAAAATCTTTCCTAGCTGCTCCAAGTCAACTAAACCATACTGCCAGAGGAGCATCGGTAACGGGCCATTTTCTAATTCACGGTGTCGCAGAGCTACAGCAATATCGGCATTTGAAAGTTCAAGTTCGTTGTGCAAAAAAGTGAGGAGTTTTATATCTCTGTTACGAGTCGCCATAATTGATTGAACTTTCAATTTCTTAATTTGGGAAAAAATTAAAAATCAGAAATCCCCAGTCTGGTTTAGTAATTTCGCCTTTTTAATTGTTGCTATATGTCAGGGAAATTTCAGATTTAGTAGACTGGATAAAATCTAAAACTCGGTTAATCTCCCTCAGTCTGCAACAAATTCTGCTAGCTTACAGTAACTTCAACTTCTAAACCTATTCGAGCTTTGTGCATCTATGAACAAAAAGGATGAAGTGCAGTCAGTGCGTCATGAATTCAAGATTAATCGTGTCTGAATTAGATATTTTTGAAAGACTCATGACTCATCACTGTAATCCCAGCAACGCTCTAACCACTCTAATAATTCATGACGAGAAGCAAGAAATTGCATAACAGTACTGCGAATTAAAATCGCTTCTACCAAATTGTTCACTTGCACTCGTAAAGAACCATCGGGGGGACAGGAACTCTGAATTTTTAACTCTTGCAATCGGTGATGGATTCGCCAGCGATCGCTCAAAGGAATCTGCAAAACTTGATCGCCTAAAGAATCGGAATTAAGTTGTGAGGCGTTTAATTTTCTCATTTTGGCAGTGGGGGGAGTGAGGTAGATGAGGAGGATAAGGGAGATGAGGGAGAATAATTACTAACTCTTAACTCCTAACTCTTGTCTTAAAGTTTGCAGTTGTTTTTCGAGTTGCTCAATGCGCGAGAGCAAAGAACGAATCACGGTTGCTTCTACATCGGGTAGCTTTCCATGTTCTAAAGGAGAAAGGCTGGCGTTTTGATTCCGAGAAATAATTCGACCGGGAACTCCCACAACTGTGCAATCGTTGGGGATATCCCGCAAGACAATGGAACCTGCGCCAATACGGACGCGATCGCCAATTTGCAGATTACCCAAAACTTTCGCACCCGCCCCAATCACTGCATTTTTACCCACTGTGGGATGACGCTTACCAGTTTCTTTACCAGTTCCGCCAAGGGTAACGCCCTGGTAAATCAGTGTGTAGTCGCCCACGATCGCAGTTTCGCCAATGACAACACCCATTCCGTGGTCGATAAACACACCCTGACCAATCTCTGCACCTGGGTGAATTTCAATTCCCGTCAAAAATCGTCCCAAGTGAGAAATAAACCGGGGGATAAAACCGACTCCTCGACCATGTAACCAGTGAGCAAGACGATGCAAACAGAGTGCGTGCAATCCTGGATAGCAAAACACCACCTCTAGCCAATTCCGTGCTGCTGGATCGCGCTCAAAAATAATGCGAAAATCACTCAATAATGGCTCAAAAAAAACGCCAGAGAGTAACTTTTTCAGCATGGATGTATGTGCAGAATCCTGCGTTTTGGTAGTTGGGGGATCGCTAATACTGTCTAAAGACTGTTGCATCGGTAATGTCTATCTGGTAGAAAGAGCCATGTGCTATTTTTATGCTTATATCAGGCGACTTCCAACTCGATAGGAAACCCAATGCTGATTGGATTTATTGGATTGATTAAGGTTGTACTCAAACGCCGAAACCCCGACTCAAGATAAACTTAAAATTTCTCTTGGGGTAGGGGCGCTAGTGTTTAAGGATGGGGGTGCTAGTATTTTGGGGGCAGGGGTTAAGAATTTCTGTGCTCGCTACAAGAAACTTTACCTGTAAGCTTTTACTAAGATTTCGTCAAGATATTTTGCAATATATTAAGCTGTACTCAGATGCACTCAAATATGAGTTTTATGGGGCTACAAATTGATTTTCTGTATATGCTACTACTATTAGTATCTTATTATTTCGTGAGGCGAAAGACAGGTTTCTTTATTTTCTTTTATGATTTCCTGTCTGTATGTATATATACGTTTCAAAATATAGCGATCGCTCATAGTGACTATTTTATTATTATATAGATGTATTGGAGTTGCGAGGACTGGGGCTGGGGGTTAGGTCTGTATTGGACTCATCCGATAAGCGCTATATTCCCAACTTCCTAGTCAACACAAATCAAGACCTTAATACAACAAACAATAAACAAACCAATAATAAACCTAATAGCAACAGCAAACCCTGATTGCGTTTTACCCAAGTTTTCACAGTTACCGCAAAACTGTTAGTGTAACGCTGCTGTTGCAAATCCAACTTTGTCTCTTCAATATTTTGGTAGAGGGTACAGTCTTTGGCATAGGGACGCTGGGGAAAATTGCAAGTATCATCAGCGTGATAAGTGCAGGTGTCGCACAGATAACCGTCCCCAGTGGCGCGGTGCAATGGAATACCGGGATGACCGTAAGCTTTGAGTGTCGTCCGGCAATAGGGACAACTAATAGCTTGTCTATCAACGAGTTGATGGCAGTGGGGACAAGATACAGTAGCCAAAACTTTTAGCGCAAATAGGTAAACACTTTGATTCTATCCATTTATAAAGGTAATGGGGAAATACATACGTAGCCTGTTTCTTTTGAATATGGCTAGCTCTCAGAATATGATGATTATTCCTATCTTTATAAGTGATTTATATCACTCAATACAATTAAGGCTATGTGATAATCTAGCAAATATCAGGTTTTATCCCAAGTCCAATAATTATTTTGAGGTAGAAAAATATTGCCCTTTAATCCTGAGCTATGCCGTAACGAAAGCGAAGTTGAAAGCAAACTCATAGTGCAATATTTGCTACCACAGCTAGGTTATACTCCTGACACCTGGCATCAAGAAGTTGCCGTTGGTAGCATCCGCTTAGATTTCTTAGCATTTGCCGCACAAGTGATTCCCTTTGTGTTAGATGCTAACTCGCCGTTGAGTGTCGTTATGGAGGCAAAGCATCCCAAACAAAACTTAAATAATCATGTACCCCGACTTAGGCATTATTTAACCAGCTTGAATGTCAGGTATGGATTATTGACCAATGGCAAAGAGATTAGAATTTATGAAAAATTACAATCCGATATTCAGTTAATATTTCAATGTTCTGGCAAGGAAGTTGAGATAAAGTTAGATGAAATTCAAACTTTAATTGGTAGAGAAAGTCTAAAAGTAGGGCAGTTGGGAGGTAAAGCAGAACTTCAAATAACCGAAAATAATTTAAATTTTGAAACAAAGAGGAAACATTCAATGAAAATAATTGCGGTTTACCATAATAAAGGCGGCGTAGGAAAAACTACGGTTGCAGTCAATCTTGCAGCAGCATTGAGTAAAAAGGGTAAAAGGGTACTATTAATTGATATAGATTCCCAGGCAAATACTACTTTTGCTACAGGATTAATCAAATTCCAATTTGAAGAAGATGATAATTTAAGAGAGCAAAACGTATACCATTTATTAGAATCAGGAGATTTTAACTTTATCCCAGAATTAGTGCGTACATCTGATTATTTCAACAATCCAGAAATTGATGTTATTCCTTCACATATTACATTGATTGAATATCAGGATAAACTGAATAAAATATTAGCTAGTAGGAGCAGGTTAGTAACAAAACTAAAAAAGGTAGAAACTAACTATGATATTGTAATTATTGATACTCCTCCCTCAAGAGATTTGTATGCTGAAGTTGCACTGATTGCTACTGATTACCTGATAATTCCATCGGATTTGAAGCCATTTGCTAACCAAGGTTTACCAACTGTCAAAAATTTTGTTAATCAAGTTAATGAATCCAGAGAAATTATGGGAAAACCGCCCATTAGTATATTGGGTGTTCTTGCTTCTAAAATCTCAACAAATGCTAAATTTTTACAATACAATTTTCCTAAACAGAGAGAAGTAATTTCAGAGCGCTATCAACTACCACTTATGGAAGCTGTAATTTATGACAGAACAGCATTATCAGAATGTATGAATCAGACTATCCCAGTGGGAGACTTAGAATATCCTGACCCTAAGTCTATTATTAAATTTGCCGAATTAAAAACTTCTGCTCAAATTTCTGCTGAAGAATTTAATGTATTAGCAGATGAAGTTATCCAAAAAATGGGTGTTTATTAATGATTAATTTTTCCTTAGTGGATGTCAAAAGTATTGCTTCTAATGAACCTCGTTCAAATTTTGCAGAAGCTGATTTAGAGAATCTTGCAGACATAATTATAGAAACTGGAGGAATTATCAGACCATTAGTTGTGAAAGTAACAGGGGTAGAAAGTTATACGGTAGTTGATGGACATTTTGAATATTATGCCGCTGTCAGAGCAAGAGAAAAAAATCCTCGACAAGGTGAAATGGTTAATGCTCTTGTCATTGCCCCAAAATTAGAGGATTTAGTAGTAAAGCAAGTTGCATCTCTCAAAGAAATTGATTCTTCTACTAAACAAGTAACACCACAGCCTGAAACAACAAAACTAGAACCACGTCTGGCAAATTTAGAATTACGTCTTGAGAAACAATTTAATGAGTTTAAGTCAGAATTTATACAAGAAAGACAGAGAATAGATAGTCAGTTCAAGCAACTTGAAAACCTTATTCCCCAAAAGGGTGAACAGAGTAATCCGCTTAGTTTATTGAATTCTTTGGATAAAGACGAGTTATCTATAAAGTTACAACGCTCTAGAATTCGTGGGGCTGAAAAACTTGCAAAAGACATATTTGATGCTCGACGCAAGAAACCGAAGCAAGAGTTTGAAGATTATCGTGATGTAGTAAAATCTGTTAAAAACTTGGGTGATAAAACAATTTTGACTATTATTGATGAATGGTCAAGAAGTTATTAGAACTGTAGGTTGGGTTTCGTTCCTCAACCCAACCTACACAGGTTAAGGTTTTTGGCTCTAACTGAACCGTATTGCAATATGTTAATGTCTAACCCCGCACTTGCCGCAGTAAATTAAAAGCCTTACCTCGCCACCCAACTGGTAACAGCGATAATCCTAAACCAGTCCAAGCTTTAGTAGTTGAAAAAGACTGTCCCGCCAAAACTAGCTCTCTGCCTTTTTGCGTTTCACCCTTTTCAATTAAACGCAAACCTAATAATAATTGCGTTTCAGTGAGACGATTTTTCCTAATTTTCTCTATTTTGTCAGATTCAAATTTATAACTTTCTAAATATCGCATTTTATCAAATAAATAAGGAATGGCTCGATTGATACCTTGCTGTTCTGCATGTGAGCGATATTCCATCAATAATTCTGGTAGGTAATAGCCATTTTTGCCAGCCAAGGCCAGACGCACAAATAAATCATTGTCCTCACAATTTTGCAGATTTGGCTGCATATATCCTAATTCTTGCAATGCTTTACGGCGAAATAATGTTGCTCCAATTTGAAAGCTTTGCTGAATAAATACAACTTCCAACAAATTATCTACAACACCTACTGGTAAATTCTTCCTACCCCAACGATGAGAATTTTCTTGAGTTTTTACCTCATCTCGCACATTGTTAATATCAATTATCCAATGGTCTGTGCCAACAAAATCAATGCTAGAGTCTTGAGTAAGAATAGCTGCGGTACTTGCGAGAAAATCGGGTGTTAACCGGTCATCATCATCAAATTTAATAAAATATTCACCACTGGCAGCATCAAAGCCAGAGCGCATATTATTACTTTTACCAATATTTTGCAGATGACGGATATATTTAATGCGTTGGTCTGTGTACTGTGACATCAACTCAGATGTACCATCGCTAGAACCGTCATCACAAACAATTAGTTCAAAATCTTGCTCAGACTGATTGAGTACACTCTCTATGGCATAAGGAAGGAGATTAACACGATTAAAAGTAGGAACGCAAACAGTAATTTTAGGCATATTATATATTAATCTATAAAATATACAAAATAGAAAGTTTAATCAATTGTTAATTTAATCTATCGCCAATAAAGCTATATTTAGCGGATAGCTCTTTGAATTTTATTCATTGTTCTGTTGAGAAATTTATTAGTTTTTGCAATCATACTAAGTGGTCTTAGCTGCTTTGGTTTTTGTTCTGGCTGTTTGAGAAAGCGATAGTGTAAAAACTCATTTGCATAACAGATATTAATATCTTTTCCTTGACACAAGTAAGCAAAATCACGAGAAGAATAGCTCATATAATGGATGCGGTGAATTGGTTTTAAGCCATCTTGATTATAAAGAACATTATTAATATTGACAAAGGGATCTGCATTGGCACAGTTGCCTGTTCTATCTTCGCCATTCGGGCTAAGTGTAAAGTTAAAAATCGGGCGATCGCAGCACAAAGTCATATAATTAAACAAAAAAGCATCATCCCACCATCCATGTCCATTAATCCATTCAACTTCCCTATGGGTAATTAATCGCTCCTTCATTATTTCAATTTCTTTAACAGTAAATAATCCCCGTTTAGATCCAAAAAAGCTAGAACAATGCAGCTTAGGACGTATATCTGCTTCTGTATACAGTCCGGTTTTTTCTATAACGGAAATATTCAACGCTGCAACACGTCTATCCTTAAGGTGTTCCCAATCATCAAAAATAAAATCGTATGTTTCTAGCTTGTCAATTACATTATTGACTGGCTTCATTGCCAAACTATCACCGTCATAAAATACAAATTTATCAAAAATACCCTCAAAGGCAACAAACTTTCTTTGTAAATGACTTTTGTACCAACTAGGACGTGATAATTTTTTATCTTTTTCTCTGGGATGAGCAGCCCAAACCTGATGAGCAAATTCTTCCCAGCGTTGAATTACGTCCCAATTATCAAACAGGATTACATTCTTTCGAGCACTAACTTCTTGCCTAACTAGGTCTAACCGCTCATCATAGGGAATAATACAAATAGGAATATCTGCGCTAACATTTACCTCAATGCTGTTTAGCAAAGCTACTAGTTGGTCAAACACCACATCATTAGCAAGTGTGTAAATACCGAAAGAATCCATTTTGATCAAACCTTTTTATATTTAAGTTACAGAATAACTCAAATAATATTATCGTTATTTTCTGAGCTAAGTTAAGTTGGCATAATAAAACCAAACTATGTAAAGAAAGATAACCTAGGCTAAAACCCTCTTCCCTCCTGTCTTATCCCAACGATAAATTTTACGCGGGACTACTTGCTAATAAGTCTAGCTGTTGAATAATTGCCTTCTAGAGAATAATTTCAGCAACCCGGCGGTTCCAACACCCCAAGCACCATTAACCAATAAACCTGTGACTATTCCCACAAGTTTCCAGCCTCCAGCGATGGGCTGACCCTTGAGTGGTGCGACTACAAACCAAGCCACTACTGTCGGGAAAATTGCACCAAATACCAATGCAGCCAACCAATAGCTTTTATCATGTCGAAAACGAGGCGCGAATGCCACCCAAATCAGTCCCCAAACCCCTCCCCAGAATGCGCTTGACCAAATTTGCGGCATTCCGAATGGTGGTGTCGGTGCAGTTGGATAGGGGGCGCGAGGCGTGAAATTCACTGCATGTAGCAGCGCCAACATACCTTGGTGAAATAGCAAAACAGATATAAAGCCTGCAATAAATGCTAATGCAAATCGAGATAAGGCAGCTTTTTGAGTCATTGCTTATACGAAAACCTCTAGAGCTTGCTTCTTCGAGTTGTCTATGATAGTTTGCTAACTAGCATAAATACAGTAACTCCATCAAGTTACCGGATTTTATTGAACACTATCGTTGATATAGTCGAAGGAGTCTGGAGTTAAGAGTATCTAGGTACTCTACCAAATATATGACAAGTAGAAAAGCCAGTCTTGCTGATTGAGAAGTCGATGCCTCTAAATTTTTCAATTCATCTAGAACATTTCTGATCAACGAAGCGCCTGCTGCGTAGGCGTAGCACGTCGTAGACATCGTTTATGCCGTTACCCAGCGATCGCGCGTTAGTGTCAACGAAATCCTTATTCGACCGACGGGACAAGAAGACTAAATTGAGATCTGGGAGTAGCACTGATACCGCGCACAAAAATATCTACACAGGTTTCGATATAATCCTCACAGCTATAGCTGCCCTGATTGAATTTTGCACTGCGGCATAGCATTCCAGCTAACAGCATTCCTGTAAACATATCGACTGCTGGAAATGGATCAAGGTCTGCTCTGACAGTGCCTTGTCTCTGACTCGATTGCAGGTAAGCTACTAGTTTTTCTCTTAAGGGTTTGGCAGCTTCTTGAATCACTTGTTTTGCTGCCTCAGGATGACGTTTTGCTTCTCCAATGAAGGTACGAATTAAGTCTTCCTGTGCCTCAAGCATAGTATTGTAAAGGTGGGCATACTGTATTAAATCAATTTTTAGATCCTGTGTCCACGCTTGGGGGTGTGCAAGGGCTTCTGTCTGGAGTGCCAAGGCATTTTTGATTACTGCTCCCAGAAGTTGTTCTTTGCTAGCAAAGTGGCGAAATAAAGTCACCTCATTCACACCAGCAACACGAGCTATTTCACGGGTAGTTGCTCCTTGAACACCTAAACTGGCAAATACCTGCGAGGCGGCTTCTATCAAACGTGTACGGGTTAGAGTTGATGAACGGATGGTTTTATTCATTTATACTGGCAAGTACTTACTGACATCATAGGTTATGTGAAAAAAGTGGTTGTAACTTGAGGAAAATGATCTTGATACCAGAGCATTTTTAAATTTATTGAAAATCTTCACCCTGTCAAATTTATTTCGGTGCAGTAGTTAATGTTTTGCTCATTTTAGTAACTGGAACAACTACCCCACTTCTTAAATAATGAGGTGCTCTTTGGATGGCAGTAAATCCCAGTCGTAAATAAAACCCTTCAGCATAAAGGCTAGCAGTTGTAATTACCTTATCTATACCTTGCTCAGTTGCTTCATTGCAAAAATGTTGAACTAAAGCACGCCCGATCCCTTTACCTTGATATTTAGGATGGACATACAGCCCGATGAGTTCATCAACAATAAAACGAGCAAAACCTATAACAACATCTCCTTCGATCGCAACCCAGAAAGTTTCCGCTTTCATATTCTTTAAGATATTTGAGCCATCAGGTTTGTCGCGGTTATTACGCCAAGCTAAAAGTTCTTGTTGGGTGTAAAAAGTTGCAGGTAGAGCTTTAATAGCAGCAATATGAATTGCACTCAGCACCCACGCATCTGTTTCCTGGGCAGGTCTAAGAGATATTTCGTTAGTACTCATAGATTCAGGGCTAGCATCCAGATTACATGCCTGTTTGACTTTTTGGTATGTTATAAGAAATTTTAGTTGCGTGGCGTAGCCCGTCGTAGACATCGCAACAGATCAACTAGCTAAATTCTCACTGCTTTACTGAATATTAGCAGTTTGCAATGGAGTCACAACTCGTCGGACAATTTGCCGTCTGATTTCCTGAACATTGTGACTCGCTGCGGTAACGCTAGCAATTACAGCCGCAGTGGCATTTTGGGGAGAACCACTGTTAAAAGAGGGTTGAGGATTGTATTCAATATTTATGTCCTGGTTCACTCTAATAAATAAGAAAAATTACTGATGCTTAAAGCCTAAAATTTCTTGCATGGTTGATTAAGTATCATTAGTGCTTAATCTATGTGAACTTTCGCTAAAGTTATTAGTACTGATTTACTACTATTGATAATAATTTGGGCAAATTTTATTGTATATAATTATACTATGCTGCAAAAATTTTGAGCCAATTGCTTACCCAACTTGCTTAATAGTATAACTCCCAAAGTATAAATTACTGTAAAAATATCGAGAAAACGTATAATATGTTTTAAACAACACCAACTCTATCGATAAACCGTATATTATAAATAAAGCAATAAAATAACCAACTTCAAGAGTCATATTTTGAAGTAATCAAGCAATATCATTTGATATTTAGCTAATTTTGCCGTGTTTAATTGAATATCTTCTCAAAGCTTGCTGATTCAAGTATCTATCAAGCTAGAAGCCATTAGAAAGTCAAAAGGAGTGAATGTGATCAACGCCATACAGATTAACGAAAACTTGACAACAACAGGACAAGTCATACCAAAGCAGCTTGAGCAAGCTATTCAAGAAGGTTTTAAGTCCGTTTTAAATTTGCGATCGCCTGATGAGCTAGGATTTTCCCAAAATGAACAAAAAGTGGCGGAAGCATTGGGGTTGCATTATACGAATGTTCCACTCAAGGTGGATTTAAAAAATTTGAATGAAGAGGCCATTACCAAAATCCTCACGATACTAGAACAAATTCCTAAACCAGCAGTTGTGCATTGTGCAGCCGGGATGCGATCGACTGGAATTGCGCTTTTAAGTATCGCTATCCAGGAAGGATTAACACCAGAAGAAACCTTAGCAAAAGCTAGAAATCTGGGTTTTGGATTCTTTGAACACGCTGGCGTTAGTCCCCGACTAAAGCAATTATTTGTGGACTACGTTAACAAACACGCGAAAGTAGCTGTGCCTACTCGCTGAAACAGCGAGTTTAACAAACCTCTCCCTGCCTTGAACTGTCGTTCAAGTCTGTCCCTCTCCGACTCGGAGAGGGACGGTTTTGCGTAGTAAGACTAAGACCTTTTTTTACTTAGGTACAATTCGTGCAACTTGGCAGTGGATGAGCCAACGTACAAAGTAAAGGCGATCGCTCCATAATACCTGTTGGTTAAAAGCTTTTGGTTGAAGAGTCTGAGGGTGCGATCGCTCTCACTAAATAATAAATAAAAACTTAAATTTTTAAATAATTCTCTCGACAATTCCTGCTAAAGTAGATTGATTTTGAATATCTGCGAATGCTAGCTTTTTTAAAGCAGTTTCTACTTCCTGTCGATAAGCTCTGAATTTAGACTTAAGAAGTTCTTCTTCCTCAATTTTTTCTCCATTTGCAAGTATGGAATTGATGGTAGCTAATATGGCGATCGTTGTAACTACAGCAATCATTGCTGCTGCAATATCAATAATTCCTGTTGGTGGTAAGAATGATTGAACCCAGAGAAAAATTGTTGTTCTAGCACCTTCAGCTGCAAATGTAGGAAGTAAGGCAAAAGCAGCTTTTGATGAAAGAAGTTTGCCAGTGTAAAGATAGTACAAAGAAATGATTATGGTCAGAGATATATCAATGAGTGACTATCAAGTAATTTTAAAAGTAAATCGTCGTCAATTGAAATGCACAGAATGTCAGAAAGTCTTTAGCGAAAAATTGTCTTTTGTAAAAACTAGAAGAACTTACACAAAAAGACTAGCGATGAAAGTAATCAAGGAAGTCTTAGAAACTGATGTAGAGAGTGCAGCTAGAAGAAATAGAATGACACCATCTGAGATAGAAACAATATTAAAAGAACTAGAATCAGATTTACTAAAAGAAAAACCTCGTCAGATAAAAAAGCTAGGAATAGATGAAATCACACAATTAAAAGGAGGAAAGAATTATGCAGCAGTATTAGTAGATTTAGAGGCAAGAAGACCGATAGCATTGTTAGAGAAAAGAAATAAAGCAGTTATAGCAGAATACTTATCTAGTCTAGGTTCAGAGGTATTGAATCAAATAGAAGAAGTCAGCATAGACTTATGGATACCCTATAAAAGTTTAATCCAAGAAATGCTACCTAATGCTCAAGTTGTAGCAGATAGATTCCATGTCATGAAACAAATAAATCAGGAGTTGGACGAAAGAAGAAAACAGGAAAAAAGAGCAGCCAGTAAAATTAAAAACCGCCAAGAAAGAGACAAGAAGTTAGCTGGCTTAACTCACAGTAAATACCCTTTGTTAAAGAAAAAAGAATGCCTCAGTGAGCAGGAACAAGCTCAGATAGATTTACTCCAGAAAGTTGCTCCAGAATTAGGAGAGATGTATCGAAATAAAGAAGCAATTAGAGATATATTTGAAAGTCACATAACCAGTGATGAAGCCTTATATAAATTCCTGGAATGGACTCAATCAGCTTATAAATTTTTCCCCAAAAGTTGTTGCACCATCAGTAGATGGATAGATGAGATTCTTGCTTATTTTGATCAGCGAACTACTCAAGGTATTGTAGAAGGAATTAATCAGAAGATTAAGCTCATTAAACGCAGAGCTTATGGCTTAACTAACTTTAATAGTTTTAGAAGAAGGATTTTACTAAATTGGTATTTCTGTTGTTAATTTAACATATTTAGTCTGGGAGAGCCTAAATTTTTTCTATTCTAAGTTTTTCTTTCCACTGATTAATTACTTTGTTTAAAGCCGACTTTTCTAGCCTATCCCATTCGTCTATTTTATTAAGAACAACAAATACAGAGTCGCAGTGTTCCCGAAGATCATCTAAATACTTTTTTTGAGAAGCATCTGCGGCTCCAGTTACAACTAAAATACCAATATCAATATGTTTTAAAAACTCTTGCGTAATCTGGCTATTATCAGCAAGAACATCATCTAAACCCGGTGAATCTATTAGCCTAAATTGCTGATCTAAACGCAATATTTTTAATTTTCTTGTAATGCCGGACTCGGCACCAACTTGTGCTACAGCATTTTTAGGATTCCGTTTTAATAGGGCATTTATTAATGAACTTTTGCCACTACTAACCTTGCCAATAACTGCTATATTTAGAGTTTTGGAAAAATCTTGAACTGTTTCCTCAACAATAGTGTTTACATTTTTCCAAAAATCTTGTTCTTCCCAAGTATTAGATTCTGAGTAACCCACTGTACAACCTATTAATAAAGATTACTAGGGATTATACAATTACTCTTGGTTCTATTCCAGAAAATTTGGGTAAATTTACGTAAATACCTCAACTTTAACCCAGCTTGGGTTGTCATAGAGCGCGATCACTCAATCTTAATTAAATACGAAGCTAAAGCACTACAAAGTGTACGCCTACGTCATTACCAAGACCATCAAGAAGCCTTTTAACACCACCCTCACCTCATAAATTGTTAACGCTCTTGCCCCTAGACATAACGAAGGTGATACACTACATCCATGCTAGGGGTGCCTACATAATCAGGCTGAGATCACACCCTTAACACCTGAGTCTGGGTAATACCAGCGGAGGGAAGCTGTTTATTGAGGAATTATAATATGCGGACAGAATGGGTTGCTAAACGGCGTGGGCAGGGTAATGTATCTCAAATGCACTACGCCCGCCAAGGTGTTATCACCGAAGAAATGCACTACGTCGCCCAACGGGAAAATCTCCCTGCTGATCTCATTCGTGATGAAGTAGCGCGGGGACGAATGATTATCCCGGCTAATATTAATCACACTAATCTAGAGCCGATGGCTATTGGCATCGCCTCTAAATGTAAAGTAAATGCTAATATCGGTGCTTCCCCCAACTCTTCTAATCTTCAGGAAGAAGTTGATAAGCTGAATCTGGCGGTGAAGTACGGTGCTGATACCGTCATGGATTTGTCCACAGGTGGCGGTAACTTGGATGAGATTCGTACCGCAATCATCAAGGCTTCACCTGTTCCCATTGGTACAGTGCCGGTTTACCAAGCCTTAGAAAGTGTCCACGGCACAATCGAGAACCTGACTGCTGATGATTTTCTTCATATCATCGAAAAGCACGCCCAACAAGGGGTAGATTATCAAACTATCCACGCTGGGATTTTAATTGAGCATTTACCTTTGGTGAGAAACCGCATCACTGGTATTGTCTCTCGCGGCGGCGGTATTTTGGCGCGGTGGATGCTACATCACCATAAACAAAACCCACTTTATACTCACTTCCAAGATATTATTGAGATTTTCAAAAGGTATGATGTCTCCTTCAGTTTAGGAGATTCTCTCCGTCCTGGCTGTACCCATGATGCCTCAGATGAAGCACAATTAGCTGAGTTGAAAACTCTTGGACAGCTAACTCGCAAAGCCTGGGAAGATGATGTACAGGTGATGGTTGAAGGGCCTGGACATGTGCCAATGGATCAAATTGAGTTCAACGTCCGTAAGCAGATGGAAGAGTGTTCTGAAGCACCTTTCTATGTTTTGGGGCCATTGGTGACAGATATCGCTCCCGGTTATGACCACATCACTTCAGCCATTGGAGCAGCGATGGCTGGATGGTACGGTACTGCAATGCTGTGCTATGTAACACCAAAAGAACATTTGGGTCTACCAAATGCCGAAGATGTGCGGAATGGGTTGATTGCCTATAAGATTGCAGCTCATGCGGCTGATATTGCTAGACATCGCCCTGGTGCAAGGGATAGAGATGATGAACTTTCTAAGGCGCGTTACAACTTCGATTGGAACCGTCAGTTTGAATTATCACTCGACCCAGAAAGAGCTAAGGAATATCACGATGAAACTTTGCCAGCAGATATCTATAAAACTGCTGAGTTTTGTTCGATGTGTGGGCCTAAGTTCTGCCCAATGCAAACTAAGGTTGATGCTGATGCGTTGACAGAATTAGAGAAGTTCTTGGCGAAAGAGCCTGTGGCTCAAAGCTAACAGACGCAGTAGGGGCAATTCATAAATTGCCCCTACATGGCGTGAAGAAGGCAGGAGACAGAGGACAATATACCTCCTGCCTCTCTGTTAAAATCCAATTTCAATGGTCAAGCTGCGAATTTTTCCTGTATCTGCGTTAGCTTTATCTGCAACTTCAAGTGTCCAGGTTCCTTGGGGACTTTTACCTTTAAAGGCAGCAAGTTTTGGGGTGTTTACCTCGTCATAAGTTATTTTGATATTATCTGTAGCTCCGCCTTGGCGATCGTGCAGAATGATGGGAAGTATTCCTATTTGGACTGGGGGAAGGAGAGTAACTACAAGATCCCCAATATAAGTATGCTCGATGTCTACATTCACTTTGATGGATTTCAGGAGGCTGGTATTAGCGATCGCCAACGACAATGTTGATACTTGCAAGTCACTAATTGGGATATCTTGGACTGCCTTGAATATGCTGATGGGGGATGTTTGAGGTGGCTTGGCCAATTCTACAGCTTTGAGAGCATTGATTCGACCATGACCGTAGAAAGGGCTGCGACCATTGGCATCATATTTACCTCCAGATGGATCAATGCGATCGCAGGAGCGTTTAATAATGTCTCGCACTTCGTCCCAACGCAGATTTGGGTTTCTGGCAATAATCAGGGCTGCTACACCAGCCACACCTGGACAAGCACTGGAAGTTCCGCCGAATTCGTTCGTGTAGTTGCCTCCGGTATCGCCCAGACTCAGATTACCCGAATTATAGCCAAGTACACCAGAGCGATCGGTTGTCCAAATTCCAGGGGTTTGAGAACTATCACCATTGTTACTGGGGAAGGTGCACCAGACCGCCTGACCAAAGTCACTATAAGCGCTTCTCGTACCGAAGTCGTTACAAGCTGCCACAGCAATCACCTTTTGATAGCTGGCGTAGCCGTCGTTATCCACGCTTTCGTTACCATTGCCAGCCGCGAATAAAATTACACATCCCTTGCCGTTGCGCCCTTTATTGATTGCAAAGTCCATAGCAAGTCGTGTGGAGTCAGGCAAAGGTACTTTCTGGTTGTGTACAGGATCGTTTGGCTCAAACCAAACACCATCTGTTGGCCCCCAGCTGCAAGAGATGACATCAGCACCATTTTGAGCTGCCCAAATAAAAGCATCTGCTTCATCCTGTGACCCCAGCGCCGAAGCTAAACGAATCGGCATGAGCTTTGCACCAGGTGCCACACCAGATGCACCAAAGTTACCGTTTCCACAAGCTACTCCGGCACAAGCTGTCCCGTGGTTATTGTCGTTTCCCGGTCTGGGATTGTCAGTTTTACGTGTGACATCACGCGGGGCAACAATTTTTCCAGAGGAACGGAACTCTTCATGATCGAGATCCACACCGTCGTCGATAATTGCAATAATCGTCCCTGTGCCATCGCTCAACTTCCAAGCGGCCTCAACGTTGGCATGGGCGTTGATTACCTTACCATTAATTGTTGTTTGCTTTAAGTGCCACTGCTGTGGGAAAACCTGACGTTGGCGTAATTCACGCACTAGTTCAGGATGGCACAGTTCAACTGACTCTTCATTCAGAAGTCTCTCGGCGATCTCAAAGACGGCTATACCAGTATTTGCAGGTGTACTGACAAAGTAAGCATTTCGTGCATATTCAAGTTGGCGTTTAATTGTTAAGCCGTAACGTCCTAAGACCTCTTGGCAGACCCTTGACTCTTCTTCGTTATCGAATTTAACGAAGAGGTTTTCTGTATAAATTACAGGTTGTTTGGATACTGGATCTACAAGGACACGTCCGGCAAATTGGACTTCAGACTCTTGGTTGAGAATTTCCCGGGCGCGATCGCGCAAAGCGACTCCCTGAGCCGGAACTTTCACTCGCAAAATTTCTACACCCGCTTGCCGAAACCGCGTTGCTAACTCGAATTGATTGAGAATGCTACGAGCTGTAGGTGATACAGGTGCGACTTCAAACGGTCTTACACCGAGAAGAGCACTGCGGCTTTCGGTACGCACTACAACATGTTCATCACTAATAGCAAGTTCATACTGTTTACCGTTCTGTCCACCATAACGAACCTGAACCATAATTTAATCTCCTGGGATATTTGTCTTGAAAATTGAGTATTGGGAAACCGTATTATGCACTACTTTTAAAGCTTGCTATACGCAGCCTGAGTTTATGTTTAGTTTATGGATGCTTTTTATTTCATGTGCTATATGTGTATTACGCCATCAAAAATATACAGTTTAAACAGAATTTAATCTCTCTAAGTTCATACAAGCCTTTGATTCGTCTTTCCAGAAAAGAGGGGATTCAAAGTCAGCTTGCTTTAAAAATCTTCACTATCAATAGAGCCGTATAGCTTGCATCCCGATGAAAGATTTGTAATCAATACCACTGAAAAACGCTATAACATAATTAGAACTTGAGAAAAATGTTTTATTTTCCAGCTGAGTATTTTCTACAGGCGTATTCTTTACCCCTGATTGCTGAAGTGAAATTTCAAAACGATTATTTTTCTGAGTATCCTGAACAAATTCGGGTTGGCAGCGATAGCACTGCTGTATCTTATACTCGTAAGCCTGGGTACTATGCAATACATTACAATCAACCCAGCACCGTGGCATCAGGAGCAATTTTACAACTTAACGACGGTGCGATGTCTACGACGGGCTACACCTACGCAGTTTTTCCAGGCGAACCCAATCAATCAGAGCAGGGTAAACTGAGTCCGATTTATACACTACAACCCAATGGTTCCCTAGCAGTACCAACTGGACTGGTTTTCATCCGTTTTGCTGAAGGCGTTGATGTAGAGTCTCAACGTGAGGTAATTAATCGAGCGGGTTACGAAATAGCACAAAGCCTTGACTATGCACCTCACACAGCTTGGTTGCGTGCCCAATCAGGTAAAATTGCTGATGCGATCGCTGGAATTCCTCGGTTAGAAGCAATACCTAAAGTTGAGAATATTGAACCTCAGATGCTTATGGAAAGAGGTTTGAGGCTAGGGCGTTAATAATTCGTAATTCGTAATTCGTAATTCGTAATTCGTAATTATTTGATGAGCCGATAAATCAAGATGTTTAACAACAGCAATAACTCCCAGGCTAACCAAGCTAATGTTCTCTACAGACATGGCGATGTTCTAATCAGACGTATTTCTAGCTTACCTGTCGGTGTTCAGAGGCGTGTAGGTGCTACTCTCGCTCATGGTGAAATCACAGGACATAGCCATCGCATTCAGCAATCCAATGCTGTTCAGTTGTGGGCACATGGTAGTGACCTTTTTCTTGAGGTTAAAGAACCAACTACCACTTTAGTTCATGAAGAACATCGGGCGATTGAATTACCCCAAGGGCTTTACCGCGTCTGGAGACAACGTGAATATCGCCCTGATGCTTACGTCGAGGTGATGGACTAATGCTCAAAATCATGTCGAATGGACGTGTGCCGAATAAACCAGTTCAGCAACGCCCAAACCAAAGCCACGAGCCTGTATCGGCTGAACATGCTCGAAAACTCATCCTTGAGCATCGCGCTTGGGATGGAATGCGCGTTTTGGGTCATCTGGATTTAAGCGGTGCATTGGATCTTTACAATCTACCTGAAAATCTCATTTGTGAAAGTCTTGATATCAGCGACTGTGTAAATCTCACTACCCTTCCCACAGGACTCCACGTCACTTATTGGATTGAGTTGGCCGGAAGTGGGATTAGCAGTGTATCTGCGGGGCATGGTTTTGTCTGGCGCTGGCGAGGCGTGCAGGTGACAGATAAAATTGCCTTTGAATCTCAGTCTCTAACGGGGCAGGATATCCTTAATATAGAGAATGTTGAGTTGCGCCGTGTACTGATTGAGCGTCTGGGATACGAGACATTTTTGCAGCAAGTGGGAGGATTGATCCGCGATCGCGATCAAGACGCTGGTGGAGAACGTCAACTAGTCTACATTCCTTTTGAGGATGATGAGCCGTTGATGGTCTTGAAAGTCACCTGTCCATCCACAGGACATATTCATATTTTGCGCGTTCCCCCTCACATGCGAAGTTGCCATCAGGCAGCCGCCTGGATTGCAGGGTTTAATAACCCAGATGATTATAACCCTGCGATCGAGGCATAGTTAGCCCTTTCAAAATGGGTAAAATTTTTGGGCAATAATTCCTTTTTTCTCTATGTACTCTGCGCCTCTGCGGTTTAAAAGTGATTTATTGAACCGCAGAGGCACAGAGAACGCAGAGATTTTATGAGTCAATTGGTAGTAGCGGGTTGGACAAATCGTTTAATTTCACCACACGCAATATAAGATTTGCCATCAGGTGCTGTTTTGACTTCATCAACGACGTAAAGCATCCCTTCCTCACGAACCGATCGTGGAAAACGCATGTTCCAATCTGGTTCATATCCATCGGAAACCACCCTAGCGCGTAGCTTGCTGCCATCTTTGACACACTGAACTAAAATGCTCTCCCCGACAATATCAGTTGTGAGAAGATCGGCGGCACTCGCTGGGCCTTTAGAGGCTTTGCCTGTGTTAGTTAGATTCGATTGTCTAGGCGCAACAAAAATATCTGCTTCACCGGGTTGAGCAAAACGGTTAATATTGCCACGTACACGATAGAAAGTGCCTTCGCTTGAGAGTTCTAGCCCTTCAACAACATAGCGTGCTCCCTCGGCACGAATGGCGCGGGGAAACTGGACATTCTTGGTTGAATCGTAGCCTTCGGAAATGACTTTGACCCGAAGTTTACCGCCTTCACGAGTGCAGTACAATTCAACACCTGAACCGACTTCATTAACAATCGGCATCGCGTACACTTCATCGCCAGCCGTGACACCGCGACCCACCAGATCGCTACGATTGCGGTTCATCGTCTGGTAACTCTGATCTCGCAGTTCTTTACGTCCGGCATTACCTAGAGCTTTTTGGGCGATTCGACCCGCGAAATACTCAAGCTGATCGATCTCCTCAGCAATTTCAAAATTCTCGTTTAACCCTTTATCCCGAAGCTCATTCACAAGAGTACGGAGGGTTTCTTCCGCTTCCTGATGTCTGCCATATTCAGCTAAATTCAGGGCAGTCTCTTTAGCTTTAGCGATCGTGAGGCGACTCAGTTCAAGAATGATATGGCTTGTAGAGGCAAAAGCTGCTTCCTCGACGGTACCAACTTTGGCGATGATATCTGCTGTGCCTGACACACTTTGAATGAGGTCATCTTGCACAACATCGGCGCTGTAATGCAGTTTCATCACAGGTAACTCACCAACTTGAGCGCTTGATATCTCCAAACTCAAACCGAGAAGTTTGTCTTCGCCCTCGTAAAGCTCCCCCAAGGTGATGACAGCTTGACCAGCGTCATTGTGGCTAACTTTAGCAAGACTTAAGGTATCAACAAGGCTGACACCATCAGCCAACTCAATTGTTACCAATAGGTTCTGTCCTACTACTGCTCTGAGACTATCTAGTTCAATACTAAAAACTTCAGTTGCTTCGTCGATGCTCTGAATGAAGTAGAAGTTGCCGGTGGCAGCTCTTGCCATACCAATCAGCAGGTCTTCGTTGAAACCCTGAGCAAAACCTAAGGTAGTTGTGGTAATGCCTTCCTCAGCTTTTTGCCCTGATGTCGCCGTCAGTACCTTGGGGTCTTGAATGCCCATATTGGCGTGACCATCGGTAAGCAGGAGAACACGGTTTATTTTTTGCGGATCAAGTCGCGTCTTCACATGTTCACAGCCTTTGAGCCATCCCCCCGATAAATTGGTAATACCGCCTGCTCTCACCTTGCAGATAGAATTTTTCAGTGCAGCCTTGTTAGTCACAGCCTGGGGTGGTACAACACTGTCCACTTCGTCGTCGTAAACAACTACTGAGAGAATGTCATCTGGCTCAAGTTGATCCACCACAGACTCAGCAGCTTTGAGTGCATGATGCAAGGGAGCGCCTGCCATAGAGCCGGAACGGTCAATTACAAGAGAAAGGTTAAGGTTACGTCGGGGAGATTCAGCTATGTCAGCACGAAAACGTAGCAGAATATTAGTCTTTAATGAAGAGCCTGCGGGGAGGATAGACTGGTCAAATTCGTAACTTGTCTTAATCATTTTTTATATCCCTCAAAATTATCTGTTATAAGCTACAAGCCCTATGATGTAAGGACAGTAAGTGCTCCCTTTAGTTTACCCAGAAATCAGTTTGTTAAGTGTCAAGATGATATTTTATGTAAGATTTTATAGTTGTGCTATTTCACCACCGTAAGCAAACCCCATCGTAAACATCGCTCTTTTGGGAAAAGTTTGTGATCTAGTGACTTTATCCTTCCCCACTCCCCAGTACTGAAAGGCGATCGCAGTGGTCACAATTGCGAGAAACTGAAAGCAGATCAGTTAGGAAAGGAGAACCAAATGAGTTGGACTAAAGTTCTTGCAGTCGAAGCACTTTCCCCAGGTACGCGACAAGTAGTGAAAGTTGGCAACCGGAAAATTCTGGTTTTGAATCATGAAAATCAGCTTTATGCTGTAGATAACAACTGTCCCCACTTAAAATTACCGTTGAAAAGTGGGAAAATTAATGAAAGTGGAGCAATAGTTTGTTCCTTCCATCGCAGCGCTTTTGATCTGCGGACTGGTGAGGTACAAGACTGGTGTTCCTGGCCACCTGGTGTAGGTAAGGTACTCTCGTTGGTTTCGCCACAAAAAGCATTGCCAGTATTTCCTATTCGTGTAGAAGAAGGCAGTATCTGGGTTGATGTGCAAGAGGAATAGCTCCTTCTCCCTCAATTTACTAGCATTGAGCAAATATCTGAAGTTGCGAGTAGGCTCAAAAATTTTACGAGTCGTGATGCGTAAAGCCCCCGGTATCTAACCCTACGGTATACACACAAGTAGACCCAGAGCCATTTTCCAGGCGAAAAAGGTGGATTTCTCTCGTTCCCATGCTCTGC